>NZ_WXWO01000087.1:0-58444 GCF_009904845.1 Vibrio sp. V38_P2S17PM301
CCGCGACCGCCAATGGCGAGGCGGTGTTCACTCTGGTGATGCGCCCGGACGGCACTTACACCTTTACCCTGGAAGGGCCGATTGACCATGCGCCGGGCAGTGACAGCCTGACGCTGGACTTCCCGATCGTCGTGACGGATTTCGATGGCGACAGCGATACCATGACGTTACCTGTGACTATTGCGGACGATAAACCGTCGATTAATGCAATTGAATCGGGATCTGTGGATGAAGACGATTTGGTGGGTGGTTCTGACGGTAGCGATCCGACCAAAATTGGTGGCGCGTTTGATGTGACGGCCGGTGCGGATGGTGTCGACAGCTATCAGGTGGCTGATCTGTCTGAAGCGGTCAAAGATTTGCAATCGAATGGCCAGGACGTTGAGCTGATTGAAGTGAGCAGCAGCAATGGCGTAACGGTCTACCATGCGGTGACAACGGGTAGCAATGAGGTTGTGTTTGAGCTGGTCTTCGATGCCAACACCAATCGTTATGAGTTTGAGTTGTTGCAACCGATTGATCACCCTGATGCCAATGGTGAAAACGAATGGGTACTGACCATTCCGGTTACAGCAACAGATAAAGACGGCGATGTCTCCGATCCGGCAGAGTTGAAGATCACCATTGTGGATGATGTGCCATCGAACATTACGTCGAAGCCACTGGAAGTAGACGAAGACGATTTGCCAGGCGGCTCTGAGCTCAACAAAGACTCATTGGTTGCCAGTGGTGAGTTTACGACCGAAGAAGGTGCCGATACGGTGGTTTCTTACCAGATTGATCTGACTCAGGACGTACTCAATGGCATGACGTCGGGCGGTGAGTTGCTGGAGTTGAAACAAGTCAGCTCGACGGGTAATAACTTTGTTTATGACGCGGTGAAACCCGATGGTACGGTGATCTTTACCCTCAAACTCAATGCGGACGGCAGCTACTCACTCGAACTGAAAGGTCCGGTGGACCACTCAGCACAAGGTGAAGACAAGTTGCTGGTGGAACTGCCGATCATTGCCACTGACCGGGATGGCGACACCACTACAGGTCAGTTGGATATGACCATCGTTGATGATGTACCAACGCTGTACGACAACTCGATTTCCCGAGTGGAAGGCCAGGGTGGGAAAACAGTTCAAATGTTTAAAGATCCGGTTGAAGGGGATCTGGACTACGGCTCAGACGGCAGTGAAATCACCTCCTTCACGGCCGCGGAAGCCGATGTGTACTTTGTTGATGGCAATGGCGTGAAGCACGATGTTGTTGAGCTAAACGGCAGCAACGTTACCGTCGACGTCTACAAAACCGTTAATGGTGTTGAAACACAGGTCGGCACCTTGGTGGTGCGTACGGACGGTCGTATTACCTTCAATCCGGTTGAGAATCTGGATCACTCGCAGACTGACTCGATCGATTTTACGGTACAGGTTACCGCAACCGATGGCGATCAGGACACCACCACCGCAGATCTGGATATCAGTATTAAAGATCAGAATGCGACCATTGAATCGTCTTCGGTGAGCACGTTCGAAGATTCAGGACGTGATGGCACGATTGGGGCTCTTGATTCGGCCAACATTCAGGACAACCTGGATACTCTGGATCAGTCGCCAGCGAAAGTGAACTTGTCTGTTGATTTGCATGACCTCGACCGAGATGAATCTATCGGTCAGATCACCATCAAGAATGCCGATCAGATCCATGGTACGTTCTACTACAAAGACGCCAGCGGCGTGCTGCACGAACTGACCAAAGTGGGCAACACCTATGTGCTCAATGCGGATGATGTTGAGCAGTCAATGAACGGCACGGTAGCCACACTCGATAATCTCTATTTTGTACCGGACCGCAACTACGCCTCGAACGAGGGTGGTTTTGATGTGAACTTGACGGTGCAGATTCTGAATGAAGGTCAGGCGGACCATAATGTCAACGGCAAGCTGCACATCGACGTACAGAGTGTGGCGGACATTGCGACCTGGACCAGCGACAGTGACTTCCACTATGAAGTGGACGAAGACGCAGACAATGTTGCGCTCAATATTCAGGCCGAAACTCAGGACACCAGTAATCCGGAAGCGATTGTCTACGAGCTGAAGTTTGTAGAAGGCGGCGACAACGCTACGCTGGTTTACTCGGATGGTTCACCGATCCCGCAGCAGGCCGACGGCACTTATTTGGTCGACGCCAGCCGTATCGGTCAGGTTCAGGTTGACCCGGCAGACAATTTCTCCGGTCAGATCAAGCTCGATGTTACGGCGATCACCACTGAAAGCGAAAATGCAGTCAGCGGTAAAGAGTTGGCACGGTCGGAGACGGAACAGATTGTGATTGATGTGGCGCCTGTTGCCGATAAAGGCAGCTTCAGTGTCAATCGCATCAGTATCTTTGAGGACAATGCATCGCATCAGGATGCGGTTGATCCAACCACGGAACACGATCCCTTGCTTCTTAGCGAAGTGATTACCATGACCGCGTCGCCGGATGGCGATGGCTCAGAAAGCATGTTTGTACGTATTTCGGATTTTACTCTTGATGGCGTTACCATGATTTGGCTGGGTGATCCGGCAGATAATCCGATTCAGGAAGTCTTTGATGATCAGGGCAACCTGCTGTACTACGAAGTACCGGAAGCGTACCTGGATCAGGTTGAAGTGCTGCCGCCGCTCAATAGTAACGAAGACTTTTCGTTCAAAGTGGAAGGTATTGTCAAAGACACGGCCGACCTCTCGACCGGTACGGTGGTGGATGAAACCTCGTTGGGCTCGAAAACCGTTAATGTTGCAGTCAAAGGTGTGGCGGACATGCCGGACGTCAACGTGTCTGATGACGGCCCGACGCAATGGGAATCCATTGATGTAGACGGCGTAAAAGGCGTTCAGACCACGATTGAAGAGAACTCCGAAGCGCACATCAATTTCACCTTCGTTTCTGGTGAAGCGGCCGATACACCGCAGGATCACTCCGAAACGCTGTCGGTTGTCCTGTCCAACATCCCGGCGGGGGTGGAGATTTACGACAGCAACGGTCAGAACGTCAACTTGACGTTTGTCGGGTACGATGCGAACGGCGAACCTATGTATGAAGCCAATATCACCGGAGCCAATTTTGATTCCGGCATTGTGGTGCGCCCGACGCATTCATCAACTGAGAACATCAACATCACCGCCACCGTGGTGGTTACCGAAAACGACGGTCACACGCGCGAAGTGGAGACTCAGGTGGTGATCAAAGTCAAGCCTGTGATTGATGCGCAGGACGGCTACGTGGTTGGCTCAGAAGGTGACGAAGACACGCGCATTAATATTGACTGGCAGCCGACGCAGACTCAGAGCCCGGACAGTGATGAGTTCTTCACGCATCTTGAGATCGATGGCTTCCCGGCAGGCAGTACCGTGTTTGTCGATGGGCAACCAGTGGCACTGACCGCCGACGGAAAATTGATCCTAGAACCAAATCCAGGGGAAAGTGAGCAGGATTTCTCTGCGCGCATTACTCAACATGGCTATATTCAGGTTCAGCTGGAAGAAGACTCCAGTAAGGACTTTACGCTCAACACCTCGGTTAACGTGAAAGAGATTGACCACGAATACGTGGACGCCGGAAATCCGGGTGAAGGCATTGTCGAAAAAACCATTAGTGGCAGCGTCAATGTGACCGTGAACCCGATTGTTGAGCCGGAAAATAACACGGGCAATGATGCGACTGATGAAAAACTGGTGTTGACCCAGCCAGACGGCACGGTGATTCACACTGTGCAATCTGACGACAAAGGCAGCATCAGCTTTACCATCAATGATTCTGATGGCGGTGAGGCCGGAGCCAATATCATCAAGTACCAGGAGTTTGATCTGTCTTCCGATGAAGTGGTCACACAACTGGTGGTGCAATTTGATATTACCGATCCTGATGTGCTCAGCCAGCTATTGATCACTGGTGCGGTAAACGAAGGCAATGGACGCTGGGTCATTACCGATGAAGCGAACTTCTCAATCAAGGCGCCAGCCGGACTGGATTTAACGCCAAATGATTCCAGTGACAATAACCCAACCAGCAAAATTGGTATCACGATCTCTGCCCAGGTAAAAGACAGGGGTGAAGACTCGGTGGAAAAAGATTCCACGGAGGTCCGTGAGATGCATGTTGAACTAGAGTTCCCGACTGAATTGACACCCGTGGACAGCATCGCGGCTGACATTGTCTATGACGGCAACGGTATCGTGTCCGGGAGTGAAGACAACGAAATCGATCTCGGGGCTCAGTTAGGGTCGATGATATCTGTCAGCAACCACGATGATGTGGTTGATGAGCTGACCATTGTGATTGATGCCGGCGATCTGCCAGCAGGTAGCTACATTAGTTCTACGGATGTCGACTTTATCAACGGTAAGTACGTGTTCAAAGCCGGGGTCGACGCTGATGGTAACATTACCGGCCTGGATGGCTTAGTACTGCATTTACCCGAAGATTACTCTGGTGACTTTAAACTGCCGGTTCAGTTTGTTACCACAGATCAAGAGTCCGGTGATGAGAAATACGTCGTCGAAGAGATTCCGGTGCAGGTTTATCCACTGGCGGATGTACCGGATGCTGGCGATCAGCCGCTGGATACTAGCCTGGTGCCTGATTTCAGCGTCAACATCAAAGGTACCCTGGGCCTGGATGGGAACAAACAACCGACAGACTTGGACAACGACACTCCGACCAATGATGGTGTGGGGTACGAAGATGGCATTATCCAACTGGACTTCTCGGCTGATTTTGCCGATCAATCGACCAGTCTGACGGATGGCGGTGTCGAGAAACTGACCGAGATCACACTGACCATTCCAGACAGTGCCATGGGTGAATTCGTTGATGCAGATGGTAATAGTCTGGGCACGACGTTGACCTTCAGCGAAGCCGAGATCGACGCTGGCGCTCTGGACAATGTATTGTTTAAACCCGGTCCGAACTATCCGACGGGCAATGGCCAGAATACCGTGACGATCGAGATCAGCGGTAAGATCACAGACAGTGTCACGTTCGACGACACCACAGGTGAGACGCACAGCGATACCAAAGAGTTTGACAGCAGTGTTTCATTTGAAGTCACGCCAGTGGTAGATGACATCATCATTTCTGGTATGGATCCTGATCAACCGTTCGAAGTAGTGGGCGACGAAGACAGCTGGATTTCGCTTAACGATGGGGCTTCTGGTCTGACGGTGACACTGACCGATACCGATGGTTCGGAAGAATTTGTGTCGATGAAGCTGACCGGTGTACCGACCGATTTTGTCATCCAGTCAAATTCTCCCGATTTTGTGGTGAAGAACAATGGCAATGGTGAGTGGAGCATCCAGCTTAAGAATCCGGATCAAACCTCGATTGACCTGAGTGCGATTGAGATCAAACCGCCGAAAAACTTCAGTGGTGAGGTTGAACTTGGCCTAACGGTGTTTACTCAGGAAGAGTTATTGGGTGTTCCGACTGAACATACGGGCAGCTTCAAAGTTACGGTGAATCCGATCGGTGACATTGTGGATGTGGAACCGGATACCAATGTGTCAGGCCGTGAAGGTGAGAATATCGAAATCGATATCAAAGCGTCGGTAACGGACAATCAGGACTCGATTGGCGACAGTGGTAATGTCACCGAAAACAATCCGGAAACGCTGCGTCTGGAGATTTCCGGAGTGCCGGATGGCGCCTCTATTTCGCTGCCGGATGGCACATTGGGTGTCAATATGGGCGGTGGCGTTTGGGTACTGGAAGTCGATGCGCAGAGCCTGGATAGCATTATTTTCAATTCCGGTGATGCGAACAGCAACAACTGGGCCGAGTCGCTGCATGTTAAAGTGCAGTCGGTTGATACCGGCCTGGATGGGTCACAGAACCTGGGGCCTGCACAGGAGTTCGATGTCAACGTGAAAGTCGATGCGGTCAACGATCAGCCAGTGTTTAACGACATTACGGATGTTGAGATGACGGAAGACTCGACCATCCTTCTCAAGGACTTCACGATTGCTGACGTGGATGCCGAGCTGGATGATCCGAATGCGGAGTACGTCTTAACACTGCATGTTGACAGCGGCATTCTCAATCTGGATCCGGCGTTCCTTGGGAATCTGACCGTTAACGGTGACGGCACAGCATCAATCGAAATTCGTGGTACGGTCGACGAGATCAACAGCGCGCTGACTGGCGGACTGGTGATCTTCCAGCCGGAGCCGGACTTCAATGGTGACGTGAATGTATCGATGACAGTGGATGACCAGGGCAATGAAGGTGTGGTTATTCCTGGTGATGATTCAACCTCAAGCACCAACAGCGGCGGTTTTGTGATTACGGTGACGGAAGTGAACGATGCGCCAGAAACGTCATTGGTGTCGTTACCGGATGCGCTGGAAGATGGTGGTCCGGTGGTGATTACTTCCGACCAGTTGCTGGCCAATGCTACGGATGTAGAGAATGACAACCTGACGGTCAGTAATGTTCAGGTGAGCGATCCGGCGATGGGCACCGTTGTGTTTGACGCGGCGAGTGGTCACTGGGTATTCACTCCAGCTCAGGACTTCTATGGGACGGTGAGCTTCACGTACGACATTACCGATGACGGCACCACCAACGGTGTTGCAGATCCGCAGACGGTAGCTGGCAGCGCACAGATTGACGTCCTGGCAACCAATGATGCGCCGGTGATCGATGGCAGCGCGGTAACCAGCTCGATCATGGAAGACAGCGCGCAGAAAATCAGCGGGATCAGTGTCAGCGATGTGGACTATGATGCGGCTCATGTCAACGACGTGATTACCGTGACGCTGAGTATCTCGGACGGCGATCTGGACGTAGTGTTGCCGGCCGGCAGTGGTGTGACTCAGGGCTCTGGTTTGCCTGGTCAGGTGATCCTGATGGGAACGCTGGATGACATCAATGCAGTGCTGTCTTCGAATGACCCGGACAGTGGTGTGTTTGTCGATGCCAGCGAAGTTGCTTCGGATCAGATTGCACTGACAGTCAGAGCGGACGACAACGGTGTTTATTCACAAGTCGGCGAAGGTGCGCTGAGCGATGAGCAGACCTTTGATATTGATGTGCAGCGCGTGGCCGATACGCCAATCCTGAACATTGATCCGAATTTCAACTACGTCAAGCAGATCACCGCCAGCCAGAGCGTTAGTGCTCAGGGACTGGCATTGGTCGGCATTATGGCGGCATTGACCGATTTGGATGAAGTGCTGACGTTACAACTGAGCAATGTCCCGGCAGATGCCACGATCTCGAGCGCGGCGATCAGTTCCGGTATCAGTTTCGACGGAACGCATTGGATCGTACCAGCTGACGAAATTGATTCGCTGACCATTACTGGTGCGGGTCAAGGGATACACGATATCAGCGTGACGGCAATTTCGACCGAGAGCAACAATGATACGGCGGAGTCGGCACCTATCCATATCCAGTTAGAGGTGACCGGGGATGGCACAGATATCGATAAATCCGCAGCAACCGAAGACAGTTGGTTGTCGGGGGATGACTCCGGTATTCATCTGACGGCGGGCGACGGCAACGATCTGATTGAAGGCGGAGCCGGTAACGATACTCTGGTGGGGGGGGACGGCGATGACGTTTTGATCGGTGGTTTGGGATCGGACATTCTGACTGGCGGTGCCGGCAGCGATATTTTCCGCTGGACCGAAGACAGTGTGGATGGCGGTGTGACCGATACCATCACGGATTTCAGCATTGCTGAAGGAGACAGTATCGACCTGCGCGATGTGATTTCCGATCTCAAGACGGTGCCGATGGATCAACTATTGTCTGCGCTGTCGGATCAGATCGATGCGAGCTGGGATCAGTCGACCAACAATGTGTCACTGGAGATCACAACGGATAATGATGTGACGCAGACGATTGTGGTTGAAGATCTGGGTTCTCAGCTGGACTTCTCCAACATGAGCTCGACACAGATAGTGGATACCTTGTTGCAGAACAACATCATCCAACACGATATGTAACCCCGCTAAACGCCGCTCTTCAGAGCGGCGTTTTTTTTGCCTGGCATGAGACTGCCGGCGGGCTGCTATAGTGTTAAGCAGCAGCTCAAGTACATTTCAGGTGAGGACTCAACATGAACCCCAGGCTTGGTGCGTTATTGGTATTGGTTCTGCTGGCCGGATGCGGAACGCAATTTGTGTACAACAACATGGATTGGTTTGTTATCGATTACGTGGAAGATTACGTTGACCTGACCGATGAGCAGGAGACAGTGATCATACAGCGCGTTGATTTGTGGAAGGACTGGCTCAAACAAGAAGAGCTGCCTACGTACAAGGTGCATTTGCAACGGCTGGAGACGATGGAGCCTAGTCAGTTCACTCTCGCACAGCTTGAACGAGAAGAGCAGAGCTTTCAGCAGCATACTCAACGTTTGATCTCCCGCGCAGCGCCGGATGTGTACGCGCTGACTCGTCAGCTCAGTGATGAACAAGTGAATGAATTTATAGACAATCTGACTGACAAACAGGAAGCCTTTCGTCGCAAGCGCGAATCGCGCAGCGACAAGCAGCACCGAGAGCACTATCAAGAGCGGATCACTGAGCGTCTAGAGCAGTGGCTTGGCAGATTAAATGATCAACAACATCAGTTGATCCGCCAGTGGGCAAATGAGGTGGAAATTACCAGCCCAGCGTGGATAGAGCATCAGCGTCAAATGCGCAGTGAACTGCACACTCTGCTTATCCGGCGTGATGATCTCACCTATTTTCAACCCAGATTTAATCGGCTGATGTTCAATTACGACAGTTATTATTCAGATGAGCTGACTCAGAAGATGGCGTTTAATCGCAATGTGGCGCGGAAAAAACTGGTAGCCATAGTGCGTTCGATGAACTCACGTCAGACTCGGTATTTTCGCGATGAACTGAGCGAGTGGCGAGCGGTGTTTGATAAACTGGATAAATGAGGCCGATAAAGACACCGACCTCGACCAAGACTAGCGTTTGGCCAGCCCTTTGCGATTAAGGTAAGGCAGAATGTGTGGCCGCGACTCTCCGGCCAGTTTACTGGTGACCTGTTCGGACCAGGTTTCTGATTTCTGATTGCTGGACCGTTTGCCGTAGTAGTCCAGCATGGTTTGGTCATACGCCTCAATATCGGCGTGATCAAGCGTCTGATACTGATTTTCATGCATGATGACTTTGGCTGGCAGGCGTGGTTTCAGTTCCGGGTTTTGATCCGGATGCCCAAGACACATACCAAACAGCACCGCGGTATGCGCTGGCATACCCAGCAGCTCGTCGACTTCGTTCACACAGTTTCTCAGACCACCGATGTAAACACCGCCAAGCCCCAGAGATTCGGCGGCCAGCAGGCAGTTCTGCGCCATAATCCCCGCATCAATCGCTCCGATCAGCATCAGCTCGGTAAAGTCCGGTTTGACGTCATTGTTCAGTTCAAAATGACGTTGGTAGTCGATACAGAACACCAAAAATTCGGCCGCATTCTCTACGTAGGCCTGATCGCCGGCGAGATGGGCTAATGCTTTACGCTTTTCACTGTCCGTTACCCGAATGACAGAAACGACCTGCAGCATACTCGAAGATGATGCCGCCAGTCCCGACTGAATAATGGTATCCAGATCTGCTTTGCTGATAGGCTCGCCTGTGTACTTGCGAATGGAACGGTGAGAAAGAATGGTATCGATTACAGAATTCATGAACTTGGTTCCGGCATGTGATTGAGTTGTTAGATGACTTTATCCGGAAAAAACCGTGCTGTCGAGATATGTGCTTGTTTTCATTTGCTTAGCGGATTGAGTTACACTATGTGTTCCAGCACAAGGAGGCGGGCATGACCACATTTTATCTGACAGGCGTTTATCGCGGACAAGTGAAACAGAGCTATGGGATGACAACGGCGATGGATAAACAGCCGGTGTCCGAAGAGGTATTTCTGACCACCACGGGAATTGAAGGGGATGAATGTGCCGAAACCCGTTTCCACGGCGGCAGTGAACGTGCACTGCATCAGTATCCTTCCGAGCATTATGCGTACTGGCAAAGCAAGTATAAGACAGACGACCAGTGGCGAGCACCAGGCATGGGTGAGAACCTCAGCTCTGAGGGAATGACGGAAAAAACGGTCTACATCGGTGATCGCTATCGTTGGGGAGGCGCCATTATTGAAGTCAGCCAGCCACGCTCGCCTTGCTACAAACTGAGTAAACGTTGGGGTGTGGAGCAGTTTTCTGTGGATATGCAGGCCGTCAGTCGGTGTGGCTGGCTGTATCGCGTTATTCAGCCTGGCCGGGTGAGTGTCAACGCACCACTTGAGCTGATCGAACGCCCGGAGAACGCGATGTCTATTCGGCAGGTGTGCGAACTCTACTTTGGTGATCCGCTCAATCCTCAGGGGCTCGAAAAGCTGCTGGCTCAGAGTGCGCTCTCTCACAGCTGGAAAGAGAAAATTCTCAGCCGGATAGAGACAGGTGAGGTTGAAAACTGGAACTTTCGTTTATTAGGACACGCCGGATAAACGGATTTGAACAGGCAGGGGAAACCCTGCTTTTTTATGCGGGTTGCCCAATGTGAGGCGTGCCCTTGTGTCGGTCATGACACTACGTGTATCTTGATGATTCACATCTATTTAACAAGGACGACAGTGAGCATGGAGTGGCTTTTACTGTTTGTGGCCGGTGTGATCGGCGGCATTCTGAATTCAGTCGCAGGAGGGGGCAGTTTCATTACCTTTCCGGCGTTGATGTTTGTTGGAGTACCGCCCATTGCGGCTAACGCAACCAATACTTTTGCTGCATGTGCGGGTTATTTGAGCGGGGCATACGGTTTTCGTCGTGATATCCGCGAAGATCCGCGCGGTTTGCGCCGCACCGTGGTCTTCAGCACGTTCGGGGGCGCGTTAGGGGCATATTTACTGCTTAATACCCCGGAGCAACTGTTTCTGGAAGCGATTCCGTGGTTACTGCTTTTTGCAACGATATTGTTTGTGTGTGGCCGTCAGATCCATCAGTGGGTGACATCGCTGGCGGTTGAGCACAAACACGCGGGCCGCCTGGGAGCGGTGCTGTTGGCATTGTTGTTGGTCGCCGTGTCAGCGTATGGCGGTTTCTTTAATGCTGGTCTCGGTATTATTGTACTGAGTTACTTGTCGCTGGCGGGTTACCAAAACATCAATGTGATGAATGGGCTCAAGTTGCTGGTCTCGTCTTGCGTTGCCCTGATCGCCATCGTGATCTTTGTGTTGGATGGTTCGATTGACTGGCCAAGAGGTATCGTGGTGATGGTCGGTACACTGGTTGGCGGTTACCTGGCTGCCAGAGTTTCACGCAAGATTCCTCAACAGTATGTCCGTGGGTTTGTAACGTTATCGAGTATTGTCATTACCGTGTATTTCTTTTGGGATATTTATTTCCGCTAGCGCCTGTTTCATTGTTGAAACAATTGATTGTCAATATACTCATCACAGGATAGGATTTGCCGTTAAAGAATTTTTAACAATTGCCGATTGTTAGTTAAGTTGCCGGAGTGCAACGATTTTTAGTCACTTTTAAGGATGTAAAGTGTGATGGCCAATCTCTCTTTCAAAAATAAGATTATTGCGCTGATTGTCGCAATAATCACAACCACAATTCTTATTTCTTATCTCAGCGTTAACCATTTTATCAGCGCGTATATTCACCAGTCTGACACCAAAAATATCACGCACAATGTGAATTTGATTGGAGAAAAGCTCAATGATGAACTGGCATCGCGTTTGTCGCTGGCAACCAGCCTTAACTTTAGCATGATGGATATTGCCGATACGGCGGCCAACTCTGGCTTTGCCAAAATTGTTAAGGTGTTCAATGGTTACGCATTTGATGAAACCGGTAATATGGATGAGGCGCAGGGGCAAAAATACGTCGATTTAGCCCAGGCTCAAACCGCTGAACAAGCGATCAGCCCGGTCACAATCGACAATGGGGTGCCCACATTAACTTTCTCGATCAAACGTCCGGATGATTCGGTGGATTTTTTCGTCATGAATCTGGCTGAGCTGGGAGCGATGATCACCACTTTTTCGACTCAGGGCAGTTATGTTGAGCTCACCGCCGGGGAGACAGTGATCTTTTCCAACAAACAAAATGGCCACCTGATCCCAGTGGAACGCACAGTTGAAGTTGGCGGACAGCAGTGGAATCTGACGGGGTACATCGATACCGACAGCATTCAGGCCAACACGGATCAACTGAACTGGAAAATCACGCTGGCTTTAATGCTCAGTGCATTGGTGATCATCGTGTTGAGTGTGGTTTTGCTGCATGTTTCCTTTAAGCCGTTGCTACGTTTGCAAAGTGTGGTGGGGGAACTGTCTCAGGGCCACGGCGATCTCACTCAGCGCTTAACCGTTGAGTCTAAAGACGAAATTGGTCAGATTTCGGATGCCATCAACCGCTTTATCGCAAAGCTGCAAAGCATGTTTGAAGATGTGTCGGCATCGGCTCAGCGTATTGACGTCGCGGTGCAGGATCTCACCTTGCAGTCATCGTCCAATCTGACGACGTTGAACCAACACAACATCGAAACCGAGCAAGCGATCACTGCGATTGAAGAGCTGAGTGCGTCGGCCGGTTCGGTCGAGCAGAGCGCTGATCACGCCGCTCGCCTGACCGATACAACCTCTCAGTATGCGGAAGAGTCTAAACAGACCGTGGGCAGTGCGGTAGACAGTGTCAACCTGTTGGTCAGTCAGGTCAGCTCGATGTCGCAAACCATAGGGACCATGAGTCAGGATACTCAGCAGATCAGCTCGGTGCTTCAGGTTATTGGTGACATCGCAGAACAGACCAATTTGCTGGCGCTCAATGCAGCGATTGAAGCGGCGCGCGCTGGTGAGCAGGGGCGTGGCTTTGCGGTAGTGGCGGATGAAGTTCGTGCGCTCGCGGCACGAACTCAGGACAGTACGTCGCAGATCAACGATATGTTGGCCAAACTGAGATCAACCACCGATACGGTCGTCAACGAGATGGAAACCACACGCAATCGCTGTGAAGAAACCGCGTCACGTACCAATCAGGTGATGGACTCACTCAATACGGTCACCGATTCAGTAACGGACATCAACCAATTGAACGCGCAGATGGCGACTTCAGCACTGGAACAGAAACAGGTGACGGACGAAGTGAGCCGCAACATGGCAGCGATTCAAGAGATCATCCGTCAGCTCAATCAGAATGCATCGGACAGCCGCCTGGTTGGCGAAGAGCTGAGCACTACTTCGGAGTCACTCAGCCGTATCGTCGGGCGTTTTAAAATCCGTTAAATAGAAAAACAGCGCCATCCCAGAGGATGGCGCTGTAGCATTCGTCGGGAGTGCTATTTCATCAACCCGGCTTCTTTGTAATATTTGATCGCACCCGGATGGAGTGGGGCAGACAAACCGTCTTTGATCATCTCTTCTTTTTTCAGATTGGCAAACGCCGGATGCAGTTTTTTGAAATCTTCAAAGTTATCAAACACCGCTTTGACAATCTGATACACCACAGCTTCAGGGACTTTACTTGAGGTGACAAAGGTCGCACCGACACCGAAGGTCATCACGTCATCTGGATTGCCGTTATACATACCGCCTGGGACGGACGCAACACGATAGAAGCTGTTGTCTGCCACCAGCTTGTCGACATTCGGTCCGGAAACTTCGACAATTTTGCTGTCACAAGAAGTGGTGGCCTCTTTAATCGCGCCACTCGGATGGCCGACGGTGTAAACCATCGCATCAATTTTGTTGTCACACAGCGCTTTAGACTGCTCTGCGGCTTTCAGCTCGGAGACCAGTTTAAAGTCATCGTTGGTCCAGCCATACTGCTTCATCAGGACTTCCATGGTGCCTCGCTGACCAGAACCTGGGTTACCGATGTTCACTCGTTTACCTTTGAGGTCATCAAACGTTTTGATACCGGCATCACTGCGCGCGACGACGGTAAAGGGTTCCGGGTGAATCGAGAAAACCGCGCGCAGATCTTTGAACGGACCCGCATCAGCAAATTCACTGGAGCCGTTGTAGGCATGATATTGCCAGTCAGACTGAACAATCCCCAGATCCAGCTCACCAGAGCGTATGGTATTCAGGTTGTAAATTGAGCCGCCGGTGCTCTCCACTGAACATCGTACCCCGTGCTCTTCGCGGGATTTATTCACCAGGCGACAGATGGCGCCACCGGTCGGGTAATACACCCCCGTCACCCCACCCGTCCCTATGGTGACAAATGTTTCTTCGGCCGAGGCACTGAAAGCGGTACTGACCATCAACGCTGTGGCAGCGGCCGTGATCACTGATTTGATTGATTTCATGATCCTTCCTTATTCCAATGTTCATCCATAATGATGCCAATTCAGCTTACCAACTGCTGGCGCAAACCTTCGGCATCCAGTGTTTGTATGTTAAGTGAGTGCAATATTTGCCGCATCGACGCTACCTGCTCCGCGTTACTGATGGCTGGCTGACCAGACAACGTCAGGTGATTGTTCTCGAACCCCACCCGAACATCGCCCCCCAAAAGGGCACCCGCGGTAAGGCACTGCGCTTCCTGACTGCCAAACGCACATACAGCCCAGCGGCACTTCAATTGTGAGAAGTAGGGGCTGAAAAATGGCAGCAGATCCTGCGGCTCGGATTGCTGATTTTGGTGATACCTACCTAAGACTAGCAAAAGGTGATGTTTTTGCTCAGGAAGTAACCCATTCTGAACCAAGCGCACATACTCGGCGAGCTCTGGCGGGGAGTAGAGGATGTATTGGGAGAGGATATTCTGGCTGGCGACCCAGTGAAAGAAGTCACTGGCTTGAGGAATGTGTTCCTGCGTGGGGATCAGCTCTTTGAGCGCAAATGAGGCGGCTTCTGGCCGTACGGCCCGGATCAGAGCCATTTGTTGCTCGGGCGTGTACTGACCGACCGCTTCCGTGGTGAGCTGGACGATCATGCTGTCACCCACCGCCTGTTTGACCTGCTGATAGACGGCCTGGTTGTCGTTGATGGTCAGCGAATGTGCACCTTGTGGATCGCGAGCGTGTAAGTGGATCATGGCGGCGCCGGCATCGCGGCAGGCGACAGCTTCTGCACGAATTTCACTGACCGAAACGGGGAGCGCTGCATGGTGCTGCTTAGTCTTACGTGCTCCGGTTGGCGCGACGATCATCGCGATGCTATGAGTCATTGCAGGCCCTCCAGCTCATGAAACACCTGACGCAAGGTTAGATAGAGTTTGTCGATCAGTTCATCGATTTCGCCGTCTTCGATGATGAAGGGGGGGGCGAGTAGAATATGGTCGCCACGTCGTCCGTCGATGGTTCCGCCCATCGGATAGATCATCAGGCCGTTGGCCATTGCTTGAGCTTTGATGCGTTTGTGTACCGCCAGCGGTGGAGGAAAAGGCGCTTTGCTGGCTTGATCTGACACCAGTTCAATGCCGATAAACAGCCCTCGACCACGAATATCCCCCACATTGGGCAATTTGCCTACCGTCCAGCGTAGCTTTTCTTTGAGCTGGTATCCTTTTGCCCGGACGTGCTGCAACAGATCATTATCGACAATGCATTTCACAGTAGCCAACGCCGCGGCGCAAGCCATGGGGTGACACATAAAGGTATGCCCGTGCTGGAAAAAACCGCTCCCTTCAGCAATTGCCTGATAAATCGGTTCGGCAACCAGCACGGCACCGATGGGCTGATACCCTGCGCCTAGTCCTTTTGCGATAGTCACCAAATCCGGGATGATGTCATCCTGCTCGAAGGCATAGAAAGTCCCGGTTCTTCCCATCCCGCACATTACTTCGTCCAGGATCAGCAACACGTCGTATTGGTCGCAGATTTCGCGGATACGTTGAAAGTAACCTTTGATCGCCGGCAGAGCGCCTGCCGTCGCACCAACAACCGGCTCAGCAACAAACGCCATGATTTTTTCAGCCCCGACCTCAAGAATGCGTGCTTCCAGCTCATTGGCGACCCGCAGTGCGTACGCCTGTTCGCTTTCATCTTCACGTTGATCCCGGTAGCTGTAACAAGGAGCAATGTGGTGAGCGGGCGTTAACAGCGGGCGAAACTGCTCGCGCCGCCATTCATTGCCTCCGACAGCCAGAGCTCCGAGTGTGTTGCCGTGGTAACTTTGCCGGCGCGCAATAAATTCGCATTTCTCCGGCTGACCTTTTTCCAGAAAATATTGCCGGGCCAGTTTCAATGCGCTTTCCACCGCTTCAGAGCCGCCGCTGACGAAGTAGACATGATTGAGCGGTTCAGGTGCCAGTTGACACAGGAGGGTCGCCAGCTCTTCGGCAGGCTGATTGGTGAAAAAGCCGGTATGGGCAAACGGAATGAGCTCCATTTGTTGGGCGATAGCGCGTTTGACGCTGTGATTGTCATGGCCGAGATTGGAAACCGCCGCACCGCCACAGGCATCCAGATAGCGCTTGCCTTCAGTATCGAACAGATAGACGCCCCGACCTGAAGCGATCATGGGCAGTGTGGAATGACAGTGACGATGGAATACGTGCGACATGGAAACTTCTCCTGCAAATCCCGCGGTGTTATTAGCAGAATAGTCGATAGTTTCACCTGCGTAGCCACAGAACGTAAAAAGCGGCAGCAAATCACTGTGCGGCCGCATTGAATACCTTAACCCGCTTAGCGTTGTGGGCTAGCCTGTGGAAGGCTCCGTTTGTCCAACGTACCGCTCAGACGGGTCATCAGCAGGGCGATAAGTACGATCAGCGCACCAATCCAGGGAGTATCCATCAAGTCGGCGTGTTCTACGATCAGGCCACCTCCCCAGGCGCCCAGCGCGATACCGACATTGAAGGCCGCGATATTCAGGCCAGACGCCACATCCACGGCATCCGGGGTATAACGCTCTGCCAGTTTGACCACGTAGACCTGCAAGCCTGGTACGTTACCAAAGGCGAATGCCCCCCAGATTAAGATGGTGAAGACCGCACCAAATGGAGAGTGCGCGCTGAATGTCAGTGCGATCAGTACCGCAGCCAGACCAGTAAAGATCAGGGTCAGGGCTTTAATTGGCCCGTGCTGGTCGGCCAGACGGCCTCCCCAGATATTCCCGATGGCGACGGAAACCCCGTAAACCAACATAATCAGGCCGACGGATCCCGCACTGAAACCGGCCACTTCTTGCAGAATCGGCGCCAAAAACGTAAACGCGGTAAAGGTACCCCCGTAGCCCAGTGCAGTGATGGCATAAATCAACAGCAGCCTTGGGTGAGTCAGGACTTTCATTTGGGCTGAGAGTTTGGTGACTGGCGGTTGTTTCAGATTCGCAGGTACCAGAAACGCACTGCCGGCCAATGCGATGATGCCGAGAATGGCTACAGTGAGAAAGGTGGCTTGCCAGCCCAGCGTTTGACCAATATAGGTGCCAAGCGGCACACCTGTCACCAGCGCTACGGTGAGCCCGGTGAACATGATCGCGATGGCGCTGGCGGCTTTGTCTTTGGCCACCAGTCCGGTTGCAATGGTTGAGCCGATGGAAAAGAACACCCCGTGCGCCAGACCTGTCAGTATACGAGCCAGAATCAGAGTGTTGTAACCTGGAGCTTGCCAGGCGAGCAGGTTCCCGGCAACAAACAGGCTCATGACACTCAGCAGAACGGCTTTGCGATTCCAGCGACTGGTCAGGGCAGTCAGGACGGGCGCGCCGACCGCAACCCCCAGCGCATAGAGACTGACCAATAAGCCAGCAGAGGGCAGGGAAACGTGCAAATCCGCGGCCATGGTCGGAATCAATCCGACGATGACAAACTCGGTTGTCCCGATGGCAAACGCACTCAGGGTTAAGGCAAAAAGAGCTAAAGGCATAAAAAGTGACCTCATTCAGTGAAACGCGGTGTGAAACACCTGCGGTTAAGTGAGAGGTATTATTGAGAAGTTTTTCTTTGTCAAAAACAGTGTTATTTACAAATAACTTTTGTTATTATTAGAAAAATTCAATATTGATCTGGAGAGAAGCATGTTAACCCGTTCTGACGATCTGGAAATTTTGCTGGCGGTAGTCGACAGCGGTGGATTCTCGGCGGCGGCAGACAACCTGGATGTACAGGTAGCCCGTGTCTCCCGAGCCGTCAGCAAACTGGAAAAGCAGCTTGGTGTGACGTTGCTTAACCGCACCACCAGAAGAGTAGAGCTGACCGATGAAGGGCGTCAGTTCGTCGATACCGTCCGGCGTGGTTTGCTTCTGATTCAGCAAGCGGAAGAAGAGGTCATTGCCCGGGGTGAACGGCCGAAAGGACGTTTGCGGGTGGACGCGGCGAGCCCGTTTGTGTTTCATCAGCTGATTCCTTTGATCAAACCTTTTAAACAGGCGTACCCGGACATTGAGCTGGAGCTGTCGTCAAATGAAGGCTTTGTCGACTTGCTGGAAAAGCGTACCGACATTGCCATTCGTATCGGCGACTTGAGTGACTCGACCTTGCATGCCCGTCCTCTGGGCACCAGCCAACTGTTTATCGTGGCATCGCCAGCGTATCTACGCCAACGTGGTGTGCCAGCCACAGCGACAGATCTTTCGCATCATGAACGCATCGGTTTTGTCGGGGCGCGTAATCTGAATCGCTGGCCACTGCAAGGCGCCGGTTACATTGAACCGACCATCAGTTCGAGTAATGGTGAAACCGTGCGTTTGCTGGCTCTGGAGGGCAATGGGATTGCTTGTTTGTCCGGGTTTATGGTTCAGGAAGATATTGCCGCGGGCCGTTTGATTGCGCTGCTGGAGCATGAATATCAGCCGATATCCGGCCGCGAGCAGGTCAACGCGGTATATTACAAATCTTCGTCGGTGGCGCGGCGAATATCGGCGTTCATTGATTTTATTCAACCGGCGCTGAAGCTGTAGCTTCGGTGGCTGGTTCAATCACAACACACGCGGTGTGTTTTTGCTTTCCAAACCCCAGGATCTGCGTCAGCAGGCGCTTGCCCACGGGCACGTACGCAGAGGCAACGGTGTCTTTTTCTGACGGTGCATGGGGATCATGGATGAAGAAAAACTGCTCGTTCATCCCGCTCAGTATCACCCAATGCGGCTCTTTTTTACCATCGAAACGGTAAGTGCTGATGAGCAGGAGCACGCAGGCACCCTGGCTTACCCAATGCTCCAGAATGGCTTGATTGGGTGGGGATGCAATCGTGGCCACGTCCTGAGAGAGCAACTGATGGCAAAAATCCTGATGAACGATCTCTATCACGTCTTTCTTGTTGGGATCGCGCACACTGTCAATAAACGGAGTGCTCTGAGACTGGCTCCACAGTTCGACATGGTAGCCGCGTTTTGCGGCCGCCAGTGCCAGGCCTTGCCCACTGCACCCGCCGTGCCCCGCCGCCATAAAAATGGTAGTGGCTTCACGCCACAGTTGCAGCTCGTGTGAACGACTCGGTTGATAGTGAGGATCCAGGCAGGCAAAGCTCATCAGCAGACAGGCTGCTCCACAGGTAAATGGTGTGGTTTGGATGTAGAGTGGCATTGGCAGCGTTACGCTCGGGCCTTGTGGCGACAGGCGTTTTTGCATTCGTAGACCATCACACAGATCATCGTAATAATGCACCAGAAAACGCAACGTTTTAAAGCCTAATTTTTCATACAATTTTATCGCCGACGTATTGTCTTCGCGCACTTCTAGTCGTAATGTAATGCAACCTTGATCAAGAGCAGCACGCTCGCATTGTTCAATCAAAGATTGCGCAATTCCCCGGCCTCTGAAATCAGGTTTAACGGCAATCGAATACAATCTTGACAGCTGTGTACCTTGATGAAATAGCAACAAAGCGTAACCCGCCAGAGAGCCCTTATCTTCAGCAACGAAAATCATGGCTTGACCTGACTGTAGGAAACGCTTCATTTGACGTGGAGAAATTTTATCTCCGTCAAACAGGGTGTTTTCCAGTTCGTTAAGAGCGGAGAGGTCTCGAGAGAGAGCTAGGCGGATGTCCATCCGTATTCCTTAAACAAGGCACGCACGATTGCCTCGCGATAATAAACCTATTGCAATAGGAAAAATACACCAATGGCAAATCTTTTAATCGTGACTGACAGCACCAGTGACTGGCAGGATTATTTCCCGTCTGAACAGGTGGTGAGTGTGGATCAGTACCTAGGTGGGCAGTGGCCTGCTGGGCACAAAAATGTGCAGGTAGTGAACTTGTGTCGTGATTATCATTACATGGGTAGCGGTTATTACTGCTCCTTGATGGCGGAGGCCCGGGGTCACCGGGTGATCCCGAGTGTAATGGCGCTAAATGACATCAACCAGCCGTTTCTACTCTCTTCTGGCAATTTCAAAGCCCATAAATTGCCGCAGGAGCTCAGCGAAATACGCTGTAAGATTTATTTCGGTCGCACCGAACAGGTGGGGCTGGAAAAACTGGCGAAGCGCCTGTTTGAACAGTTTATGGTTCCAGTGATAGAACTGGAAATGACCCAACTCAACGGCCAGTGGCAAATTGCCAGAATAGCGCCGTCCGCCTTTCAGGATCTGGCGGGGAATGAACAGGATATGTTCATCGCGGCGCTGGAGCAATTCTCGACCAAAATATGGCGCAAGCCTAAGTTGGAGAAAAAGGCACGTTACGACATTGCCATGCTGGTGGATGCGGACGAAAAAATGCCACCGTCTGATGCCTCGGCACTGAAGCATTTTCGCAAAGCGGCCAGCCGTTTAGGGATGAATCTGGAAACCATCTCTCCGGACGACATCAGCCGGTTGGGGGAGTTTGATGGGTTGTTTATCCGTGCGACCACCAACATCAGCAACTACACTTACCGATTTGCTAAGTCGGCTGAAAAGTTAGGGCTGGTGGTCATGGACGATTCCGAGTCTATCATGAAGT
The DNA here is from genome assembly GCF_009904845.1 of Vibrio sp. V38_P2S17PM301. Classification (NCBI taxonomy): domain Bacteria; kingdom Pseudomonadati; phylum Pseudomonadota; class Gammaproteobacteria; order Vibrionales; family Vibrionaceae; genus Vibrio; species Vibrio sp. V38_P2S17PM301. The sequence goes on from NZ_WXWO01000087.1 coordinate 20,853, forward strand.
GCACCAACAAAGTCTTTCTGACGGAATTGCTGCACCGACACAAAGTACCAGCGCCTCAAAGTGTCATCATTCAGGGTATGGATCCGGAATGGAAACGGCATCTGCTGGCGCAGCTGGCGCTGCCGATGGTACTGAAGATTCCGGACGGGGCGTTCTCGCGCGGGGTGGTGAAAGTACGCACAGAAGCCGAACTGGAAAAAGAAGCGGCGGCGCTGTTTGAAAAAAGCGCTCTGATTCTGGCTCAGGCCTTTATGCCGACCGATTTCGACTGGCGCATTGGCGTGATGAACCGTCAGCCGATTTATGCCTGTAAGTACATGATGAGCCGTGGACATTGGCAAATATACCAGCATCACAGCAGCGGCCGGGTTTCTTCCGGCGGTTTTGAGACACTTGATTTGAAACAGGTGCCTAAAGCGGTAGTGGATGTGGCGGTAAAAGCGGCCAACCTGATTGGTGGCGGCTTATATGGTGTGGATCTGAAAGAAATTGACGGTCAGGTTTACGTGATAGAAGTGAATGATAACCCGAGCATTGACCGTCATGTTGAGGATGCGTTCCTCGGCGATTTGCTTTACGACCGGATCATGACTGAGTTTTTGCGTCGTATTCAGATGCGGGGTTTCTGATCATTGGTTCTATCTCAAGCCCGGTCTCAGACCGGGTTTTTTATGATTCGAACGTAATGATTTGTCTGGTTTATATATATGGAACGCCATTCTATTTTTTGTGACTCAAGCGGGAAATTAATAGTAAACAGGATGAATACTCGGCAAGGTTGTGCAAAATATCATCAGAACGTTCTTAGCCGAACGAGGTTAGAGTATTCTCAACGTCTGATTGACAGGAGGCACTATGAGCAGAAAACTCGGTCGAGTTATGTCCGGCAGCCGGATGATCACGTTTGTTGCCTTTGTGACGGCCGTATTAGCCTGGGTATTGGAAATGCCTGCGCTGTTTACCGTGTCGGTCGCTGCTTTGGTGGTCGGTGGCATACTTTTTATCAGAGACAAGCGTCGTCAGTCTAACGATGAAAAGAGCGCCTGATGGCGCTCTGTTTTGGCCGCTTCTATTCTTCAGAAGAAACCGAGTGGATTGACATCGTAGCTCACTAGCAAATTTTTAGTGTTCTGATAGTGGTCGAGCATCATCTTGTGGGTTTCCCGGCCAATTCCGGATTTTTTGTAACCGCCGAACGCGGCATGAGCCGGATAGGCGTGGTAACAGTTAACCCAGATTCGGCCCGCTTCAATCTTACGTCCCATGCGGTACGCTTTGTTGGCATCCCGTGTCCATACGCCGGCTCCTAGCCCGTATTCAGTGTCGTTCGCGATCGCCAGCGCTTCGGCTTCGTCTTTAAATGTAGTTATCGCAATCACCGGCCCAAAGATCTCTTCCTGAAAAACACGCATCTGATTATTGCCCTTGAGCATTGTTGGCTGAATGTAGAAGCCATCACTCAGATCGTCTTTCTGCGGCGCAACGTTACCGCCGATCAATACTTCGGCACCTTCCTGGCGGCCAATTTCAAGATAACTGAGGATTTTATCGAATTGTTCCTGAGAGGCTTGCGCGCCGACCTGAGTCTCCGTATCGAGCGGGTTACCCTGTTTGATGGTCTGAGCCCGCTCAATGACTTTGGCGATAAACTGGTCGTAGATGGATTCATGGATCAGCACCCGCGACGGACAGGTACAGACTTCCCCCTGATTGAAAAAGGCCAGCAAGATGCCCTCAATGCATTTGCTGAGGTACTCATCTTCGTGATCAAATATATCTTCAAAGTAAATGTTGGGTGATTTGCCGCCCAGCTCAACGGTGGAAGGAATCAAATTTTCCGCGGCGCATTTGAGGATGTGATGGCCGACGTCGGTCGAGCCTGTAAAGGCCAGCTTCGCGATACGGTTGCGGGTGGCCAGCGCCTGACCCGCTTCCGAACCGAAACCGTTGACCACATTAATGACGCCCGCCGGGATCAGATCGCCGATCTTTTCCATCAGAATCAAGATCGAGGTCGGAGTTTGTTCTGCCGGTTTCAGCACCACGCAGCAACCAGCAGCCAGCGCGGGTGCCAGCTTCCAGGCGGCCATCAACATTGGGAAGTTCCACGGAATGATCTGGCCGACTACGCCGACCGGTTCAGGAAAGTGATAGCTCGCTGTGGTCGCGTCCAGCTCAGCGGCACTGCCTTCCTGAGCCCGAATACACCCAGCGAAGTAACGAAAGTGATCCACCACCAAAGGTAAATCCGCAGCGAGTGTTTCTCGTACTGGCTTGCCGTTTTCCCATGTTTCAGCCACGGCCAGCTCTTCCATGTGTGTCTCAATCCGGTCCGCAATTTTCAGCAAAATATTGGCTCGCTCGGTGACGCTGGTTGCGGCCCATTGCGCCCGGATACCGTGCGCGGCATCCAAGGCCAGATTGATATCGTCTTCCGTAGATCGGGCGACCTTGCAGTATGGTTTCCCGTTCACCGGTGAACAGTTGTCAAAATACTCACCTGTGACTGGTTGGCGCCACTCACCTCCGATGTAGTTATCGTAATGACTTTTAAATTCAATCACTGAGCCGGCTTGGCCGGGTTGCGTGTAAATCATGGTTCGATCCTTCTCGTTTGTGTTTGCGTTTTTTGTTGTTTAGTGTGCGCATCGCACATGTTCCATCTCTGTTTAAAACGCAAATCACAGGCCAGACTGAGAATATTTGTTGTTAAAAAAATGTAACGCTATGATTAATGGATAATAACAATCCGAATCAGACACACCTTTGCCAGGCTGGGAAACCGATGCCAGTGTTCAGAGTGTGGCGAAATGACACAGCGAACATGTAACGAAATGGAACAGTTATGCAGTTATCTACCCCGACGCCGGATCACTGGTTATCCTCTTCCTGGCAGCGGAGCGAAAAAGCGGGCCTGAGAGCCCGGCGCCTGCCCGATGACGTACGTTTATCTCCTGCGATGCTCAAAGCTCGGCGGGAAGAGACCGCTAACCTGATCGATGCGGTGAGTGCACAGGCATTGCCGCTGTTTAATCAACTGTTTGCCCGCAGCGACAGTCGTTTGATCCTGACCGATACCGAAGGGGTGATTCTGGCCAGTTGGGGACAGCCTGAATTTCGTGAAAAACTCACCACCATTGCGTTGAGTTCCGGAGCGTGCTGGCAGGAAAACCTGAAAGGCACTAATGCCATTGGCACGGCTTTGATCGAGCAGCAACCGGTCAGTGTGATCGGTGATCAACACTACATTTTGCAGCATCGCTTCATCAGTTGTTCCGCTTGTCCTATTTTTGATCACCGTGGGAACATGATCGGGCTGCTGGATGTGACCAGTGAGCAGCAACAACACGACAGTTCGACTCAATTGCTGGTGCAGAACATGGTTCAGCGCATACAAAACCAACTGTTGAACTGGATTCCTAATGCCGCTCTCAGAGTTGACCTCGCCCTCGACCCTGCGTTGTTAACCAGCGGTTGGCAGGGTATTCTGATTGCCGATGAAACCGGGCTGGTGGTGGCGCACAATCAGGTGGCTTCTCAGCTGCTGGCACAGCATCCGGTGCTGGGCAACTCGGTGCAGGATGTGATTGAACTGACCCGAAGTCCGATGAATTTGGCTGTTGCCACTCAGGAGCTGGGTCAGCCCACGTCGACAACTGCCCGACGATCCTACTCGGCATCCACCTTGCTGCATTGTGGTGATGAGCAGATCGAACTGGCCTGGCAGCAGGCAACCCGGGTGATCGACCAAGACATCTGTCTGTTGATCGTCGGAGAAACTGGTGTGGGTAAGAATGAGTTTGTCAAAGCGCTGCATCAGCAGAGCGGCAGGCGCAAAGCGCCTTTGGTCTCGGTGAACTGTGGCGCACTGCCCGCAGATCTGGTGGAATCCGAATTGTTTGGCTATGCGCCGGGGGCGTTCACGGGCGCCAGTCCGAAGGGATATTTGGGTAAGATCCGCCAGGCGCATCAGGGGATTTTGTTTCTCGATGAAATTGGCGATCTGCCACCGCAGGCACAAAGCCGTTTATTACATGTCTTGCAGGATAAGCAGGTTGCGCCAGTTGGATCGAACCAAAGTGAAACGGTGGATATTCAGATCATTGCGGCTACGCATAAAGACTTGTCACAACTGGTCAGTGAGGGAGGTTTCCGTCAGGACTTGTTCTATCGGTTGAATGGCTTGCTGCTTGAACTGCCGCGGTTGGCCGAACGGCAAGACAAACAGGCGCTGATACATACGATGCATCAAAAATACGCTCAGCCTGCCGATCAAACCTTGTGTCCTGCGTTACTCGCTCGACTGCTTAGCTACCCCTGGCCAGGAAACCTCAGAGAGTTGGACAATCTGTTGAAAGTGGCGGCGTTGATGGCGCAGGGAGAACCGACCCTGACACTGAACCATATTCCACTTCATCTGCAAAAAACGCTGACCCAAGCTGTGTCTCAACCTGCCGCTGAGAAAGATCTGCGCACCACGGTCGATGAAACTTTGTTGGCGACCTATCGTGCCAATCAAGGCAATATCAGTAAAACGTCACGCATGCTGGGCGTTAGTCGTAACACCCTGTATCGCAAGTTAAAGGCGCTAGGGGTTCGGTGCAAGGCGTAACGTATTAACATATTAAGTTAGACTAATATTTGTTGATATTATTGCGTTTTAGTCTATTTTGGACGGCGTTCAAAATTTAATTGAACGATGTTTTATTTGGTGATAATTTCCTGCCAGTTATTTAATTCAGGAAATTGTTCAAATGAAACGAATCGTTACTGTCTCTTTAATGTTGGTGATGAGCTCTGGTGTAATGGCGGCACAAGGGTCACTGGGTAAGTACAGTTATGTTGGCGCGGGATTACAATATGGGGAACAAAAGAGCCATAGTCTGGGGTCATTTCTTGGGGATGATTACAAGAATAAAGGTGCCCGTGATCTGTTTGGTGTGAATGCGACTGCAAGTTTCTCTCCTCAGGCATTAGATGGATACGCAAAAATCGAATACGAAGGAACCACGGCCGGGAATACAGACATCAGTAATACGTTTTTGGCACTGGGTGTTTACCAAAATTACCAGCGTTCCTCTCTTTTCTACAGCCTGGGTGTCAATAATTATCAAGTTGAACGGGATCATCAGAACGGTGGCTCTGCCAAATTTGACGAGTATGGGGTGGCGGCGGATATCGGTTTTGCTTACGCTGTAACTCCGTTTCTGGCGCTCACGCCGCGCTATCGGATTTCGTATCTGGATGAGCACGTAATGAACGACTACAAGCTTACGTCGCAATTCATGTTGGGAGAGATGGTGTCTCTGGAACTGTCCGGTGGTTACAACACCTATCGGGATGCTGAGCAGTTCAATGCTCAGACCGCGCTTAAGTTTGCTTTCTGAGTGGGAAATAAAAAGAGCACCTTTTGGTGCTCTTTTTGTATCAAACCGACGCTTACAACCCGCCTTGTTGCTGCGCCTGTCTGACCATCGCCTGACGTTGAGTTTCCTTCTCGGACTGAACTTCATGTTCCTTATGTGTTTCACCGTCCGCTGCCTGCGGAACAAAGACATAGTACTTATTGATAGTCATCGTCGAAATCTCTCATTCAAGATTTATCCACTGAACACCCTGAGGTGATCACGGGCCCCGGAATTTCCGAGTAGACAAAAAATAGAGGATGTTAACCTTGTTAACATCCTCCTTGATGCTCAAATTTTAGGCGTAGGCTTGGGGCTGAATCCGCTCCAAGTTACGTCTTATACGTCGTACGTAGTCGACGCCGTGTCACCGCCTGTACCAGTCCAGTTGGTGTGGAAGAATTCACCACGTGCACGGTCAGTACGCTCATAAGTGTGCGCGCCGAAGTAGTCACGTTGTGCCTGTAGCAGGTTCGCTGGCAGACGAGCAGTGGTGTAACCGTCCAGGAAGGTCAGGGCAGACGTCGTACATGGCATAGGAATACCGGTTTCCAGCGATTTCGCTGCTACTTTACGCCATGCGGCCAGGCTACCGGTCAGGATGCCTTTGAAGTAATCATCAGAGCCCAGGAATGCCAGGTCCGGGTTCGCTTCGTATGCATCACGGATGTTGCCCAGGAATGCAGAACGGATGATACAACCACCGCGCCACATCAGAGCCACGTTACCGTAGTTCAGGTCCCAGCCGTTTTCGTTTGACGCTTCACGCATCAGCATAAAGCCTTGTGCGTAAGAGATGATTTTTGAAGCCAGCAGCGCTTGACGCAGTGCATCAACCCACTCTTGTTTGTCACCCTCAACCGGAGTGATGGTTTTGCCAAACAGTTTTTCTGCTTCAACACGCTGGTCTTTCAGTGCAGACAGGCAGCGCGCAAAGACAGATTCAGAGATCAGAGTCAGTGGAATACCCAGATCCAAAGCGTTGATACCTGTCCATTTACCGGTACCTTTCTGGCCTGCAGTGTCGAGGATCTTCTCAACCAGTGCTTCACCGTCTTCATCTTTGTAGCCAAGGATGTCAGCAGTGATTTCGACCAGGTAGCTGTTCAGCTCAGTTTCGTTCCAGTCAGCGAACACTGCCTGCATTTCGTCGGCTGTCATGCCCAGGCCATCTTTCATGAACTGGTAAGCTTCTGTGATCAGCTGCATGTCGCCGTATTCGATACCGTTGTGAACCATTTTCACGAAGTGGCCAGCGCCGTCGTTACCGACCCAGTCACAGCATGGCTCGCCCGCATCCGTTTTTGCAGAGATTGCTTGGAAGATAGGTTTCACTGCTGGCCAAGCTTCTGGTGCGCCACCTGGCATGATAGACGGTCCGAAACGAGCGCCTTCTTCACCGCCTGATACGCCAGTACCGATGAAGTGGATGCCTTTTTCGCGCAGTGCTGCAACGCGGCGGTTAGTGTCTGGGTAGTTTGTGTTACCACCGTCGATGATGATGTCGCCTTTGTCCAGCAGAGGAACCAGTTGATCGATGAACGCGTCAACCACCGCACCAGCACGAACCATCAGCATCACTTTGCGTGGTGCTTCCAGTTTATCAACCAGCTCTTGCAGCGTGTATGCGCCAACGATGTTAGTGTCTTTTGCCGGGCCTTCCAGGAATTCGTCAACTTTTGCCGCAGTACGGTTGTGCGCTACCACTTTGAAGCCGTGGTCGTTCATGTTCAGGATGAGGTTCTGGCCCATTACTGCCAGGCCAATTACACCGATATCACCTTTCATTTTATTTCTCTCCAATTACTCTTTCGACAAGCAAGCGCTTAAGCAATCTTTGCTGCTGCGTCTGAATCTAAATACCACTCCGTTTCACCAGTTGTAGACTGGATTTTGGCTGCCGGATAAGGCAGATCTTCAGCCGGAGTTGTGTGAATTTCGTAAACGATCTCGGCTTTACCTGCGCCAAGAACGAGATAACTGATGCGTTTTGCAGCTTCCAGTACTTTCGCGGTTTTCGATACGCGAAGCTGGCAGGATTCCGGATGGCTCGCAACCACAGACAAGTTCTCGTCGTCGTAGTTGGTCTTGCCCGGGAACAGGGAAGCGGTGTGGCCGTCGGCGCCAACACCCAGCAAAATCCAGTCAAATACGGGCGTGCCGCTCTCTGATGGGATGACGTCTGTCATCTCTTGTGCAAAGCGCTGCGCTTCAGCTTGTGGCTCATTTTCACCCAAGATGCGGTGAATGTTGCTTGCTGGAATATCGATTTGGCTGAACAGCAATGTGTTCGCTTCACCGTAGTTGCTTTCTGCATCATCCGGTGCCACACAACGCTCATCGCCCCACCAGAAGTGCAGGTTCTGCCACTGGATAGAGGTGGCGTAAGCGTCAGAAGCCAGCAGTTTAAACAGCATTTTAGGTGTGCTGCCGCCAGACAGTGAGATGTGCACAGGGCGACCCAACTCACTGTAGGCTTTCATGTCATTCGCTAGGGATTCGACCACGGCATCGGCCGTCGGGAATATCTTGTGATTGATCATAGTTCGCAGTAATCCGTGTCGGTTAGGTTCTTACAAGGGAAGCGCCATGCGCGGCCATCGCGCTCCAGCAACTGGTCAGACTCTTTCGGCCCCCAGGTACCACAAGCGTAGCCAAACAGTGACTGCGGATCCTGTTTGAAATCGAGGATCGGCTGAACGTATTTCCAGCAAGCTTCCACAGCATCGCTACGTGCAAACAGAGTGGCATCGCCATTCAGTGCGTCAAGCAGCAGACGTTCATACGCCGTCAGCATCTGAGTTTCCTGCAGCGACGCGTAGTGGAAGTTCATTTTCACTTCTTTAGCGTTGAATCCGGCGCCCGGCTCTTTGAGGCCGAAGCTCATCTGAATGCCTTCGTCTGGCTGGATACGGATGATGAGCTTGTTCTCTGGTGCGTTCTGGCCAAACACCGGGTGTGGCGTGGCTTTAAAGTGAATCACAACTTCCGTCACGCGTGTCGGCAGGCGTTTACCAGTACGCACATAGAAAGGCACACCGTTCCAGCGCCAGTTGTTGATGTAGGCTTTCAGGCCCACATAGGTTTCGGTGCGTGAGTCTTCTGCCACGCCAGGTTCTTCGCGGTAGCCTGGTAGGAACTGACCACGTACATCAGAGCCGGTGTACTGACCCATCACCAAGTTGTTACGCAGATCGTGTTCTTCGAGTGGTTTCAAACACTGAAGCACTTTCACTACTTCATCACGCATTGCGTCGGCGTTAATTTGCGCCGGTGGCTCCATACCGACCATGGCCAGCACTTGCAGCAGGTGGTTCTGGAACATGTCACGTACCGCGCCTGAGCCGTCGTAGTAGCCGCCACGTTCTTCTACACCGAGGAATTCTGCCCCGGTGATCTCAACGTACTCAATGTAGTTGCGATTCCACAGTGGTTCGAACATCGCGTTGGAGAAGCGAAAAACGAGCAGGTTCTGAACGGTTTCTTTGCCCAGATAGTGGTCGATACGGTACAGCTGATGCTCTTGGAAATGCTCGTGGATGTCTTTATCCAGTTTACGCGCCGATTCCAGATCGTAACCAAAAGGTTTTTCGATGATCAGACGTTTCCAACCGTTGCTCTCGTCATTCAGGCCATGAGCGGCCAGACTAGCAGGGATAACACTGTAAAGGCTTGGTGGGGTTGCGAGATAGAAGAGCGTATTACGCTGTTCGAAGTTATATTCATCAGCCAGTTGGTCGAGGCGGGTGACCAGTTTGGCGTAATCTTGGGTATCAGAAGTGCTGATGGCCTGGTAGTGAAGGTGGTTGATAAAAGCATCCAGCGTCTCTGGTTCAGTTTTTTCCATTTCCTGAAGCGAGCGCTTAAGCTTCTCTCTGTATGACTCATCACTGTATTCAGTTCGGCTGACGCCTAAAATCGCAAAGGATTCCGGAAGCTGTTTATTCGCGTAAAGGTGGTAAAGGGCAGGGATCAACTTACGGTAAGTCAGGTCCCCGGACGCACCAAATATCACGATGCTACTATTTTCAGGTATTACCATCATCTTTCCTATAAGGGCGAGGTACTTAAATCAGTATGCGCAACGTTAGCAGCGCCACTTACAAATAGATAATAGGTCGTGCCTATTAAAGCGATAGGCAAAACACAGGGTCTTGGGCGTATGAAACGGCAGGGTATTGTCTACGACTCTTTGACATACATCAACTATTGAGAAGGCAATCGATTAAATAATGACGCGTTTTTGTCATAAATTATTAATAAATAATGAAATTAAGTCTTGGTGATCTTTTCCTTACAGCGTAGGTAAAAAGCTCTAAAGTGGTCAAAAAGGAGACAAATATGAAATGGACAGCATTGAGCCTCATCCCTCTGCTCATGACTGGGGTGGTGCAGGCGGAGAGTTGCCCGGCGGTGTTACAGGGCAACCAGCAACTGTTGAACTCGACCCAGTCAATCAGCTTGTGCGACTCGTTTCGCGGCAAAACGCTGTTGGTGGTGAACACGGCCAGCCAGTGTGGTTTTACGCCTCAGTTCGAGGAGTTAGAAGCATTGTATCAAACGTACAAACAACGGGATTTTGTTGTGGTTGGTTTTCCTTCCAATGACTTCTATCAGGATCGCGGCAGCGAGGAGAACAGCGCCAAGGTGTGCTACCTCGATTATGGTGTAACGTTCCCAATGATGGCACGCAGTTCGGTCAAGGGCAGTCAGGCCAATCCGGTATTTGCCGAAATTGCTCGCCAGGCCGGTGTCACGCCACGCTGGAACTTTTATAAATACCTGATTGATAATCAGGGAAATGTGGTCGCCACGTTCCCAAGTTCTGTGTCTCCGACATCTCCACAGTTGATTTCGTTACTGGAACAGCAATTGTGAGCCTTATGAATGTAAAACGGATTGCTTATTTGCGCGAATGAGTGAATGTGAGAGACTGAATTCATTCAGGATCATTGTGAAACCGTCATGGCATCAGAGTCTCACGCAGGAAAGTCGTCAGCCGCACTAAACCGCATCGGCAAAGCGCTCGATTTTATTCATGATAATCTGGATAGCGCGCTTTCCCTCGATGAGATTGCCCAGCAAAGCTGTTGGTCGCGCTGGCAGCTGCAACGCGTCTTTCAGCATCAGACCGGTACGACGGTTGCTCAATATGTGCGTGAATTGAAACTGAGTGAAGCTGCTGAACGCTTGCTCGACGGTCAGCAGCGCATCATCGATATTGCGCTCAGTCTGGGTTTTAACTCAGAGATAAGCTTCAGCCGGGCATTTAAGCAGATGTTTAACCTGAGCCCGCGCGCTTATCGTCAAACCGGACAACGCACTGGTCTGCGTAAACCGATTCAACGTCCCACCTTACCCGAGCATGAGCGACACCAAGTGCCATTGGTTGATGTCCGTGTCGAAAGCCGTCCGTCGTTTCAATTGACGGGCGTTCATGACTCGATTCATGGTCTGTTTTCTACGACGCCGGATTTTGCGGAGAAAGTGCCGGCGTTATGGCAGCAGCTAGAACAAAAACTGCAGCCACTGTCTGCAGCGTCCTGCCCCAAGTTGGGCGTGATTGATGTAACACACGCGCCGTCGGAAGGTGGTCAATTGACGTATTGGGCTGGGTTGGCATCCAACACTCTGACCGCTGAAGGATTGAGCATATGTACGGTACCAGCGCAGACTTATGCGGTGCTCAGACATCGCGGTCCGATTGATCGCTTACCCGTCACGCTGCACTGGTTTATTGTTCATTGGTTGCCTGAGTCGGGTTACCGCGGCATCGATGGTTTTGAACTCGAATCCTATCCTTCCGGATACGCTGCCGATCAGCATGACGCGGTCATGGAGTATTGGCTCCCTATTATTCGGATGTGCGCCTCACCATTGCGCTGATTTGAGTGTTTTGTCAGTGAAAAGTCGCAGGATGCACCAAATTGTTAACTTTCGTCTCCTTAAATAAGTAGAATGCAAATGATATTTATTATTATTAAGAAAAGCATTGGTATTCGAGGAACACATGCAACTTCCAACACACATCCAACGTTCGACTCTGACGTTAGCGCTGCTTGGCGTCTTAACGACGCCGGTATTCGCTGCTGACACCACATCATCAGCTCAGCCAGATACAATGACGGTTTTGGGCAAAGCGTACCGCAACACCGCAACCAAGTCGGCGCTTGAACCTGAAGAGACGCCACAGGGCATCACCGTCATCGATGAGGAGCAATTAGAGCAGCGTGGCGTACAGTCACTGAATCAGGCACTGCGTTACGCGCCAGGGGTGGTGACGGAAACCAAAGGGGCGGCGGTGACCATGTACGATACCTTCACCATTCGAGGGTTTGCGGTCAATCAGAGTTATTACGATGGTTTGGTCTTGCAAACGCTCAAAGGTTGGAACCTTCAGCCGCAAATTGATCCAATCATGCTGCAGCAGGTCGAAGTGTTCAAAGGTCCGACGTCAGTGCTTTACGGAGCGATGCCTCCTGGTGGGATGGTCAATATGATTGCCAAAACACCTCAGCAGAGCTCTGAGACTAAAATCGGCGTCGCGACGGGGTCACGCAATCTGATGGAAGCGTCAGTAGACTCCACCGGCCAGCTGGGTGATAGCGATCTGTCCTACCGTTTGATTGCTCTGGCACGCAAGCAGGATGGGCAGGTCAACCATACCGAAGAAGAGCGCTATGTGATTGCTCCGTCGCTTGACTGGCAGGTCAGTGACCGCACGCTGATTAATGTCAATCTTTACTATCAGAACGATCCGTCGATGGGAATGAACTCGTCGTTGCCAGCTTCTGGCATGTTGGTGCGTAATCCAAATGGCTCCACGTCGCCGTCTACTTTTGCAGGCGATACTGCGTGGAGTAAATTTGAGCGTGAAGTTCTGATGCTGGGCTACAAAGTGAACCACGATTTTAACGCGAACTGGTCGTTCTTACAGAACTTCCGCTACAGCGATGCTTCGTTGACACAGCACAACACGTACCACACGGCCGCGAATTTTGATTCTGCCAGCGGCACACTGGTGCGCAACATCTACAGCACGGAAGAGGAATCGACAGGCTATGTGGTGGATAACCAGTTGTCCGGCCGGTTCACTATGGGCGCGGTTCAGCATAACTTGTTGTTAGGTGTAGATTATCAGAAGCTGGACGGTGAGTCAGATTACAAAGAGTACGCCACCAGCGACAGTGCGTTTTATGCGTTCAATGTATTCCAGCCCAACAACCACTTGCTCAGCTCTGGCAGCCTGAGTGAGGTTTATCGGATGCAGGATGATGTCAGTAGTGAACAAACCGGGTTCTACTTTCAGGATCAACTGCGTTGGAATCAATGGGTGTTGATTGCAGGTGGACGGTATGACCGCTTTGAGTCGGAGAGTTTTGGTCAGAAAGCAGACGATAACCAGTTCTCTTATCGGGTCGGTGCTTTGTATGCATTCAGTAACGGTGTAGCTCCGTATCTCAGCTACGCCACCAGTTTTGAGCCTGTGGCCGGTGTCAGTCAGTTTGGTCGGGCGTTTAGCCCCGAAACCGCCGAACAGATTGAGGCGGGAATCAAATATCAGTCACCGCAACGTGAGGTCGAAGCAACGGCGTCATTGTTCCACATTACTAAGAAAGACGTGGTGATCACCGATCCGTCGTCGGCTAACTACCAGAGTGATCTGCAAGTGGGTGAAGCCGTGTCACAAGGGGTTGAGTTACAGGGCCGCTGGTTTATCAATGCCAATGCGGATATCTCAGCCAGTTATACCTATACCGATATGGAAATTACCGAGGACAGCGATAACGGCCTGGAAGGGACGACACCGATTTACGTGCCGAAAAATATGGCCAATATCTGGGGTAATTACTACGTCTACAATGGGCTGCTGAACGGCAGTCGCTTGAGCCTCGGTGCCCGCTATGTTGGTGAAATGCAGATGGATGCCACCAATACTCAGGGTAAAGTGCCATCGTATACGGTGGTGGATGCGTCGCTTGGCTATGATCTGGGGGTCCTGAGTGATTCGCTTCACGGGGTAACCGCCAACCTGATCGCCAATAATGTATTTAATGAGGAATACTCGACTTGTTACGATCAGGCCAACTGCTGGTACGGTACGGAGCGAAGTGTCGAACTCAGCGTCAAATACGCCTTTTAACCAGACAAAGAAAGCAGCCTAAAGGCTGCTTTCTTTCGGTTTCCATGTGTTAGCGAAAGGCCAGATCGCGTAGTGCCAGTGAAATCCACGGGAAGAAGATCAGCATTATGGACACCAGGAGCAAGATAAACACAAATGGAGGAGTACCGCGAATGACCTCGACATAAGGACGTTTAAACACGGCAATGGCGGTGAAAATATCGCAGCCAAATGGTGGGGTGGCAGAGCCGATGGCTGCCTGCAGGGTGACTATCGTGCCGACCAATACCGGATCAAGACCGGAGGATTTGATCACCGGGGCAAAAATCGGGATCAGGATCAGCATCACCACTATCGGATCAACAAACATGCAACCGATGAAAAACGCCACTGAAATGACAATCAACAGTTCAGTCTGGCTCAAGTCATTAATTCCAATCATACCCAGCAGCTCCTGCGGGATCTGCGCAAAGGAAATCACCCACGAAAACGCACTGCCAGCGGCAACGAGTATGAACACCACTGCGGTGACCATGCCCGTCGAGAGGGCAATGTCGCCAAGCTCTTGCCATTTCACCTTACGAAAGACCACCATCTCAAGCAGCACGGCATACAACACAGAGACAGAAGCCGCTTCGGTTGGGCTGAAAATGCCTGCGTATATACCACCCACTGTAATAAGCGGGAAACCAAACGGCAGTAAGGCTTTGCGCACCACTTTGATGCGCGTTTTCCAACTGGCTTTGGGCGCGTTGGTGACATCATCGTTGCGCGCATACCAGTAACAGTAGAGCGAAAAGAGCAACATGATCACCAGCGCAGGGCCGATACCGGCAATGAACAGCTCGGCCACTGAGGTACCGGAAACCACACCGTAAATGATCATGCCGATACTGGGAGGGATCAGCAGCGCCAGATCGGATGCGTTGATAATGAGCGCCAGAGCAAAGCTGTCTTTGTAACCGTATTCGAGCATTTTGGGCCGCATGATGGAGCCGACGGATACCACGGTGGCCTGAGTGGATCCAGATACCGCACCAAACAAAGCGCAACTGAGTGAGGAGGTGATTGCCAGCCCACCGCGGATGTGCCCGACAAATGCCATCGCGACGTCAAGCAGTCGGGTGGCGGCAACGCCTCGGGTGATGATTTCGGCCGCCAGAATAAACATAGGGACCGCAACCAACGCGGCCGGCTTAATGCCTGCCAGCATTTGCTGGATCATAAAATCCGGCCCCAGCCCCAAATAGACAATAAAGCCGAGCATGGTGGCAGCCAGCAGAGGAACCAACATTGGGAAACCACACGCCAGCAGCGCAATCATAGTCACAACTAAAGCTGTGGTCATAGCATCTTCTCCTGTTTCGCCGATTGAGTCAGGCGGGCGGTTGAGGCATTTTGCCTGGTTGTCTGGCAGATAAAGCGCTTGAGTTTATTCAGGCCGACGCGCAGAAACTGAAGGGCACTGAAAAACAGCCCCAATGGCGCAATCAGGTAAACCCAGCTGAGCGGGATCTGCATCGCGGGGGACAGACGCCCCATCTGCGCCACTTTGCCTACGTACTGCCACGCGTACCAGGTGAGCATGGAGACCAGTAACCCGGTCAGCAAATAGATAGTGCCGTCGGCCAGCAGTTTGAGCCGGGTTGGCAGCATGTCCGTGAACGCAGTCATACGGATATGGCGTGACTGGCGAGCGGCGTAGCTGCATCCGATAAAAGTGACCGCAACGATCAGGAAATAATTGAGTTCTTCAGAGAAATAGAGACTTTGATTGAACAGGTACCGTCCAAGGACGTTGGCGATTGAGTTAGTGGCTATCAATAATATTGAGCCGATGAGCAGCGCCGCCTCCGCTTTCTGTATGTAGTTATCCAGCCACTGAAAAATCCTTTTCATCGCACTGCTCCCATGTTGTTAAATATGTTAATGAAACGTTATCTGTTTCATGACATTCAAGTCAATTGGTGAGCAGCGAAAGATTTTCTGAACTGAGCGTGTTTGCAGAAAAAATCGGCCTGAACCGACTGCTCAGACCAAAAAGTGAGAGGTGGGCGGCTTGGTGTCGAGGATCTCGGCGATCACCGACAGACCGTGTTTGATATAACCGCGGTTGGTTTCGGCACCGAGACTGATGCGTACGAATGGTTGCGGGGTATTCATGTCGAGAACAAAAGGTTTGTAGCTGGTGAGCTGCACGCCGGAGCGTTTGGCTGAAGCCACCAGATCATCGCTTTGCCAGTGGTCCGGTAGCTTGAGCCAGATATGCTGTCCATGCGGATGCGCGCTGTACGAGTGGGCTCGCAATATGCTGCTGGCCAGTTTCTGACGCTTGGCAAATTCGTTCATTTGGAAGCGGATTAGCCTGTCCAGAGTACCGTTCTCTATCCATAAATGAGCGACTTCAAATGGCAGGGGCGTTGCCGACCAGCTGGTGGCCGCCAGCCGGCCAATAGCATGTTGTAGAAAATGGCGGGGCACGGTCAGGTAGCCGGTGCGCATGCCTGGCGCCACGACTTTGGTAAAGCTGGTGACATAAAAGGCCTGTTGAGGAATCAACGTTGTCAGCGGGGCGACCCTATTTGGCTCAAGTGCACCGTAGACATCGTCTTCGATGACGTAAATGTCGTACTTTTCCGCCAGGCGGGCAATGGCTTCACGGCGTGCCTGATCCATATGAGCGCTGTTGGGGTTTGCCATGCTGGGAGTACAACACAGTGCTTTGACCGGACGATGCTGACACGCCCATTCAAAAGCCTCCGGTGTGATGCCGAATTCATCCATCTCCAGCGGCAGTAACTTAAAGCCCAACATGCGTGAACGCGAGATCAGGCCGTGATCGACCAACTGACCACACGCAACCAGATCGCCATGTTCCACGACGGTGCTGAGAGCCAGGGTCAGGCCATGGCAAGCACCGTTGGTCAGCAATAACTGGTCATGGCCAACGTCTAATCCCTGGGTTTGCAGATAGTGGCGACCGGAGTCAATGTGATGTGGCTGACCCATCACAGGTTTGGCTTTGCCGATCAGGCTGCGATTGTCCGGCTGAGCGGCAATCTGCACTAACGCCTGATTAAATAAGGTGATATGGCGATCCGTTACCACAGGATGTGCGATTGACATATCAATTTCATCCGGCGTGTCTTTCATCTCCTGAGTCAGCATGAACTCTGTGTCGGTATTGTCATCGACAAAGCCGGATTTCACAAAGGTGCCGTTGCCCACCCAGGACTCCAGAGCGCCTTTCTTCTCCGCAAAACTGTAGGCGTGGCTGACGGTTTGCACACTGACGCCAATCTGTTCCGCAAATTCACGGTGAGTGGGCAGACGGGTCCCGGGTTTGAGGTAACCACTGCGTACACAGTCCACCAGATAGTTGCCGATGGAGATGTATTTGGGGGTGCCTGGGCGAATGATCGGATTCAAAGAAATTGTCATGACACAATGTTTTTATTGATTCATTTTAAAGTCCCATTGTAACTTCGATTTAACAAATGGCGACTTTTTGTCCGTTAAATGCGGTCTGTTGCACAAAAAACATCCATAATTGTAGTGATTGATATGAATTGTCATGCTTTAAATGACGATATTGAACTGAAATGGTCATTCAATCCGCGGCCACCTTCCGGTGGCAATACCACAGCAGATTAATACCCGGCCCGTCAGGGGCTGATAAAAGGTAGAGATACCTCAACGTCTCCGAAGGCCGATAAGGCGTCGGAATTCTACAAGGAGAAAAGAAATGAGAGGCGTTGCTTTGCATTTTACTCTGGATGAATACCAAGAGCGGCTGATTAAAGTCCGCCAGTCCATGGAAGAGCGTGAACTGGATGTGTTGATCCTTCATGACCCGTCTAACATGGCATGGCTCACAGGTTACGATGGCTGGTCGTTTTATGTGCCTCAATGTGTCGTGGTGGGGTCGAGTGGTGAGCCTTTATGGTTTGGCCGCTGTCAGGATGCTAATGGCGCCTACCGTACTGCCTATATGTCGGTTGAAAACATCACCTACTACCCGGACCACTATGTGATGAACCCGCCACTGCACCCAATGGATTACCTGGTGGAAGCGGTGTTGGCTCCGCGTTTGTGGGACCGGGGCCGGATTGGTGTCGAGAAAGACAATTACTACTTTAGCGCTACCGCATACGAATCACTGCATACCCATTTGCCAAACGCTCAGTTGCTCGATGCCACTGGTTTAGTGAACTGGTGCCG
This sequence comes from Vibrio sp. V38_P2S17PM301, assembly GCF_009904845.1. Classification (NCBI taxonomy): domain Bacteria; kingdom Pseudomonadati; phylum Pseudomonadota; class Gammaproteobacteria; order Vibrionales; family Vibrionaceae; genus Vibrio; species Vibrio sp. V38_P2S17PM301. The sequence continues at coordinate 38,601 of NZ_WXWO01000087.1, forward strand.
GGCGGTGAAATCGGATCAGGAGCTGGCGTATATGTACCGGGCTGCCCGTATTGTGGAGAACATGCACCGTGTTGCGTTTGACATGATTGAACCTGGGCTTCCAAAGCACCATCTCGTAGCGGAAATCAACCGTCAGGCCGTGCTGGGTCATGAAGACCATTTTGGTGATTACACGGCAATTGTGCCGCTGTTGCCGTCTGGCTCTGATGCTTCTGCGCCCCATCTGACCTGGGACGACCGTCCGTTTAAAAAAGGTGAGGGGACGTTTTTCGAAATTGCCGGTGCTCACCGTCGTTACCATTGTCCTTTATCGCGTACCATTTTTCTGGGTGAGCCGGACGATAAGTTCAAACGCGCAGATGAAGCCCTAACCCGCGGTCTGGAAGCGGGGTTGGAAGTCGCCAGGCCCGGCAACACCTGCGCCGATATTGCCAATGCACTCAACCGGGTTTTGGATGAAGCAGGCTTCTCGCGTGAAGGCGCTCGCTGCGGTTATCCGATTGGTTTGAGCTATCCGCCGGATTGGGGCGAGCGCACCATGAGCCTGCGTGACAGCGATAAAACCGTGTTGAAAGAAGGCATGACCTTCCATTTTATGCCGGGGCTGTGGTTTGAAGACTGGGGATTGGAAACCACGGAAAGCATCGTGATCACTCAATATGGCGCGAAAACGCTGTGTGATTTTCCGCGCCATCTTTTCGTTAAACACTAAGGAGTGGCTATGCAAAACAGTTCGATTTCCGCCACAGTCGATTTTAACCAGGAAGGAATCCAGCACGGTTTTCTTACATTGCCATACTCGCACGATGAATCGGCTTGGGGCAGCGTGATGATCCCGGTGACGGTAATCAAAAATGGTGACGGGCCGACCTCGCTGCTGACCGGCGGTAATCACGGTGATGAATACGAAGGGATCACCAGTTTATTGAAGTTGGCCAACACCCTTCAATCAGAGCAGGTGAGTGGACGGGTGATCATCGTTCCCATGATGAACTTGCCGGCAGTACACAATGCGTCTCGCACCTCGCCGATAGACAAAGGTAACCTGAACCGCAGTTTTCCCGGTAACCCAGCGGGTTCGGTGACTGAAAAAATTGCTGATTACTTCACCCGTTATTTGGTGCCACTGTGCGATTTCGCGCTGGATATACACTCAGGAGGCAAGACTCTCGACATTGTGCCGTTTGCGGCCGCGCACCGGCTGGACAACCCGGATCAGGAAGAGGCCTGTATTCTCGGGGCGAAACTGTTTGGTGCGCCATATACCATGATTTTGCTGGAAATGGACGCCACCAGCTTGTACGACACTGCAGTGGAAGGTCAGGGCAAAGTGTTTGTCACCACGGAGCTGCGCGGTGGAGGGACCAGTACACCACAGACGATCGCTTACGCCGATCGTGGTATTCGCAACTTTCTGCGTTTTGCCGGCAACCTGACTGGAGCGTATGAGAAGCCTGCTCAGCCGAGCCGGTTACTCGATATGCCGGATGCCCGTTGCTATCTGCAAAGTCGCCATAGCGGGATCGCGGAATACCTGTGCGAGTTGGGGGACCGGGTGGAAACTGGCCAGTTAATGGTGCAGATACATTCAACGCAACGCACGGGAGAACCCCCTGTTGAATATCGGGCAGAGCGCGGCGGAATTTTTGCTGCACGCCGCTTTCCGGCCATGGTTAATCTGGGAGACACCTTAGCCGTGATCGCCGAAGACTGTGGTGAATTTACTTAGCCAGTGTCTGTTTTGCAGCCACTGGGACACCCCTTAGGGTCTGGCGTATCACCAGCCGTTGGTGAGATGGCCCCAACAGAACGAAAGGAAGAAATGGATGAATCCGATGAAAAAACGCTATCGCCATCTGGCAACGACGTTATTACTGGCCAGCAGTGCACTGGCCGGTACCGTGCAGGCTGAAACCTGGAAGTTTGCGCTGGAAGAGGTGAAAGGCTCCGTACAGGACGCCTACGCCCAGGAGTTCAAACAACGCATCGAAACCAAAACCGGCGGAGACGTGACCGTTGAAGTGTACCCATACGGTACGCTGGGCCAGTCTGAGGACCTGACCGAACTGGCCGCCAATGGCATCATTCAGTTCACTAATGCCTCGCCGGGAATCTTCGGTTCTTTTGTGCCTGAAATGCAGGTGTTCTCCATTCCGTATTTGTTGTCTTCCGACAATGAGGTCAACAAAAAAAGTCCTCAGCGCCAGCCCAACCATTTATGGCACCCTGGGTGGAAAACTGGAAGCCAAAAACCTTAAATTGCTGACCATGTTCCCAGAAGGAGAGATGGTTTGGACCACCAATCGCGCTATTCGCAGCCCGCAAGATTTTAACAATTTCAAAATGCGGGTGATGGCCTCGCCCATGCTGGTGGAAGCCTATAAATCGTTTGGCGCCGATCCAACCCCTTTGCCGTACTCTGAGGTGTACGGCGCGCTGCAACTGAAGATGATCGACGGTCAGGTGAATCCGGTGTTTGCGATTCAGGAAATGAAATTCTACGAGGTGAGCGATTACATGATCTGGGCGGGGCAGCAGCAATTTACCACTACGGTGATCACCAACAATGCCTGGTTTAATGGTTTGCCGGAAGCGCGTCGTAAACTGGTTCAGGAGACGATCTCTCAAATGAATGATTTCATTTTTACCAAACAGGCTGAGTTTAACCAGATGCGCCTTGAGCAAATTAAGCAGGCGAAACCCGAGATGAAAATGGTGCATTTGAATGAGCAGGAACGTGCGGAGTTCAAGCGGGCATCCATGCCGATGCGCGACAAGTATGTTGAGCTGACCGGGAAAAGTGGTCAGGCGGTGCTGGACGCTCTGGAGCAAGAGTTCAGCCAGTAATGGCTCAGATGAGTGGCCTGCCTTGCGGGCCACACTGGCGTTAAAAGGGAGAGTGATTTATGCGCCTGGATCGCTACGACGTAAAGATTCTACAAATTCTTCATGACAATGGCCGTATCACCAAATCGCATCTGGCGGAGGCGATCAATTTGTCCGTCAGCCCCTGCTGGGAGCGGGTCAAAAAACTTGAAGAAGCTGGCATCATCCAAGGTTACGGAGCCCGGGTGAACACCGACGTGCTGTTTAAACGTACATCCGTCATGGTGGAAGTCAGCCTTAAAGAACACAATGCTCAGGCTTTTCGCCGTTTTGAACAACTGGTACTCCATACCCCGGAAGTCACCGACTGTTATGCCACCGGCGGCGGCGTGGATTACATCCTCAAAATCCAGTCCGAAGACATTGATCAGTATCAACGGTTGATCGACAACTGGCTCGACTCAGAGGTCGGCATTGAACGCTACTTTACTTATATCGTTACCAAAACCATCAAACGGGATGCCGGTACATTAGATATCAATCAAAACGCGTTGTTCTAAAAGAAAAAAACGCGCAAATCCATCACCAGAAAAATCGCCATTTTAGTGGCGAACGAAAAGAAAATTCTGCCGGTTCTCCCGCTGGCTTCAGAAATTATTCACCACGCTTCTCTCTTACAGTGTAGGTATGGACAACGACGCTGGGAGAAGGATGTATGACAGCACTACACAGTTTACATGGCGGTGAATTGAAAGCTTCACACGACATGATGGCAATAATGGATGATGTTCGTCTGGTGCGCGGCCTGGCTTACGTTAATGGCAAGTGGGTCAGCGGCGACGAGTTTCATCCGGTAGACAATCCGGCTGATGGCAATGTGCTTGGGTACATTACCAAGCTGAATCAACAACAGTTGTATCAAGCGATTGATCAGGCTGATCAGGCGTTTCGTCACTGGCGAAAATTGCGGGCAGATGAGCGGGCAGCGCTATTGATGCGCTGGCATGATCTGATTCTTGAAGCCAAACCGGATCTGGCACGTTTGATGGTGATGGAACAGGGCAAGCCTCTTGCGGATGCGCTGGGAGAAATTGATTACGGTGCGTCGTTTATTCGCTGGTTTGCTGAAGAGGCGCGCCGCTGTTATGGCGAGACCATTCCCAGCCATATTCCGGACGCGCAACTCTCTACGGTTCGTGAACCGATTGGAGTTGCAGCGTTGATCACGCCGTGGAACTTTCCCAATGCGATGGTGACGCGTAAAGCGGCCGCAGCGCTGGCGATTGGTTGTCCGGTACTGATTAAGCCGGCCAGCGAAACACCATTCTCAGCGCTGGCATTGGCGGAGCTGGCTGATCGGGCTGGATTTCCTGCCGGCGTGTTCAACGTGGTGACTGGCGACGCCGTGATGATCTCGCAGACCTTATGCCATTCCGACAAAGTGAAAGCCTTGTCCTTTACTGGCTCAACCCGGGTTGGGAAGTTGCTGCTACGTGACGCCGCTCAGACGGTGAAAAAATGCAGTATGGAATTGGGGGGCAACGCGCCGTTCATTGTGCTGCCGGACATGGAGATTGCTCAGGCTGCTCAAGCGGCGGTGGCCGCCAAGTTCCAGACTGCGGGGCAGGATTGTTTGGCCGCCAATCGCATTTTTGTACCACAGGAAAAATATGAGCCATTTCTGGAAGCTTTTACGCATGAGATGGAACAATTCGTACTCGGCAACGGGATGGAGCCACACACCACCATGGGGCCGTTGATCAATCAGGCCGCCGTCGATAAAGCCCATGACTTGGTACGCGATGCGCTGGATAACGGGGCCCGGTTGGTGGCGGGGTATCACACCTCTGTGCCGGGAGGCAACTTTTTTGCGCCGACGCTGTTGGCAGACGTCACGCCAGAAATGGCGGTATACCGTGAAGAGAATTTCTGCCCGGTGGCCGGGGTTCTACCCTACAAGGATTTGGCATCAGTGATTGAGATGAGCAATGACACCGAATACGGCTTAGCCGCGTATGTGTATGGCCACGACATCCATCAGATTTGGCAATGCATGCGTGGCCTGGAATTTGGCATGGTGAGTGTCAACTCGGTCAAGATGACGGGGCATCCGATCCCGTTTGGCGGTGTCAAGCAATCCGGGCTGGGCCGGGAAGGGAGCCGCCATGGCTTTGATGAATATAGCGAAATCAAATATTGCTGCCTGGGCGCACTGCCGACCGTGACTGGCAGTTGAGACATGAAATATGGAAAGCCAACTATTCGAGGAGAAGGAACATGAGCACCAAAACCGAACAACTACTGAATATCGACCGCCAGCGCGTATTTCATGCCTCAACCCACCTGAAGCAATATGCGGCTGGGGAGCTTTCGGGAAGAATTATCTCGAGCGGAAGCGGAATACGCATCACCGATTCCGAAGGCATCGAGCTGATCGACGGCTTTGCCGGGTTGTATTGTGTGAACATTGGTTATGGCAGGACTGAAATGGCCGAAGCCATTTACGAACAGGCCAAACAGTTAGCTTATTACCATACCTATGTCGGACACACTAACGAAGCGCTAGTAACCCTGTCAGATCGCATCATCAAGATGGCGCCGGCCGGGATGAGTAAAGTGTATTACGGTATGTCGGGCAGTGACGCGAACGAAACGCAACTTAAGCTGGTGTGGTACTACAACAATGCGCGTGGCTTGCCGGAGAAGAAAAAGATCATCTCGCGTGATCGCGGCTATCACGGTTCAAGTATTGCGTCTGGATCCATGACCGGATTGCCCCTGTTCCATGCGCATTTTGATCTGCCGCTGGAGCGGGTTAAGCATACTATGGCGCCGTATTACTATCGCCGTGATGATGACAGTATGTCTGAGCTGGAGTTCTCCCGGTACTGTGCGGATCAACTGGAGCGGATGATTCTGGCTGAAGGGCCGGACACGGTCGCTGCGATGATCGCTGAGCCAGTGCTGGGCACCGGTGGGATCGTGCCGCCGCCAGAAGGGTACTGGCAAGCCATTCGTCAGGTGCTGGATAAATACGATGTTCTGCTGATCGCTGATGAAGTGGTGTGTGGCTTTGGGCGTCTTGGTTCCGATTTTGGCTCCATCCATTATGATATGAAACCGGATCTGATCACCGTAGCGAAAGGCCTGACCTCGGCGTATCAACCTTTGTCAGGCGTGATTGTGGGTGAGCGTGTGTGGAGCGTTCTGGAAGAGGGCACCGATCAATGGGGCGCCATCGGTCATGGCTACACCTACTCGGGACACCCGATGGGTGCGGCAGCCGCCAATTGTAACCTTGATATCATTGAGCGCGAGGGTTTAGTTCAAAATGCCGCAGAGGTGGGGGCGTATCTACAGCAACGGATGGCGCAGACTTTTCGCGATCATCCGCTGGTAGGGGACACGCGTGGTGTCGGTTTATTGCATGCGCTGGAGTTTTCATCCGACAAACTGCGCCGAGCGCACTTTGACGCTAATCTCAAAGTGGGTCCTCAGATCGCCGCTGCCTGTCTGGAGCAGGGGCTGATTGCCCGTGCGATGCCGCACGGCGACATTCTGGGTTTTGCTCCGCCGTTGATCGCCAACCACCACGACATTGACACCATCGTTGATAAAGCTCATCAGGCGGTTAATCAGGTGATGGACCGCTTAGTGACCTCGAAACAGTGGCAACCGAAATAGTCCTATTCCGTTCACTTGCCGCCCTATTTGTGGGGCGGCGTTAGGATCCAAACCTATGGAAATACAAGATGTTTACGCGGCCAGACGAGCCATTCATGGACTGGTCTGCCGTACCCCTTTGCTTCATTCCCCGCAATTGTCCCGGCAATATCAGTGTGAGGTGTGGCTTAAACTGGAAACGCTCCAGCCGATTGGTGCTTTTAAACTGCGTGGTGCGACATACGCGATGAACCGTCTCAGCGAAGAGCAGAAACGCCATGGCGTGGTGACTTGTTCAACCGGAAATCACGGCCGCGCGGTGGCTTATGCCGGTCAGCGACTTGGGGTTCATACGGTGATCTGCATGTCGAGCCTGGTGCCGAACAATAAAGTCGAGGCGATCAAAGCACTCGGGGCAGACGTGCGTATTGTCGGTCAGTCTCAGGACGACGCCGAGCGCGAAGCGCTGAGGCTGACTGAGGAAGCGTCGATGACTTATCTCTCGCCCTTTGAGCACCCGGATATTATTGCCGGGCAAGGCACCATTGGATTGGAAATTATCGAGGATCTGCCTGATGTCGATGTGATTTTTGCTGGATTGTCCGGCGGTGGTTTGTTGGGCGGTGTTGGGCTGGCGGCGAAATCGGCAAGCCGTAAAGTTAAAATCTTTGGGGCTTCAATGGAAAAAGGCGCCGCAATGGTGGAAAGCCTCAAGGCAGGAAAACCGGTTCAGGTACCAGAGTATGAGTCGTTTGCCGACAGTCTGGGAGGCGGAATCGGGCTGGATAACCGTCACACTTTTCAACTCGTGCAACAGGTAATGGATCGTGCGTTTCTCGTGAGTGAGGACAATATTGCCAAAGGCATGACGGATATTTTTGATGCAGAGAAGTTTGCTGTTGAAGGTGCGGCTGCGGTTGGTTTTGCGGCAATGCGTCAGCATCCGCTTGATCTGCGCGGTAAAAAAGTCGTGTTTGTTCTGAGCGGTAAAAATGTGTCGTCGGACACGTTTGACACGGCACTCAGTATTGGCCGACACATGCAGTAAACAAGGAAGTCGGAATGGAAATCTACAACAAGGCACAAATTCAATCGGTAACCGGGCTGAATGAGGACGCGCTGCTGGCCGTCGAAGATGGTTTTCGTGCCCTGGGAGAAGGTCGGGTAACCTTGCCACCGATCTTGAGTATGACGATTGCGGAGAGCCATGGAGAAGTCGACGTTAAAACGGCGCATATTGAGGGCATTGCCCGTTTTGCCATCAAAATTAGCCCGGGCTTTTTTGATAACCCTAAACTGGGGTTACCCAGTCTGAATGGTTTGATGGTGCTGCTGAGCGCTAAAACCGGCTTGGTGGATTGTGTACTGTTCGATGAAGGGTATTTGACGGATGTTCGCACCGCGCTCGCCGGAGCCATTTCTACCAAGTATTTGTCTAACCCGGACGCTAAACGTGTTGCGGTGATTGGTGCTGGTTTACAAGCCGAATTGCAGGTGGCTGCGATGACATTAGTTCGCGACATCAAACACGTCGACGTTTGGGCCCGGGATGCCGACAAGGCATATGAGTATCAGCGCCGGATGGCGCAGACATACGACCTACCTGTGACGGTCCACAACACGATTGCCGAGGCGTGCTGCGAAGCGGATATCATTGTCACCACTACGCCATCGCGTGAGGCGCTGCTGTATTGGCGGGATATTCCCGCTGGCGCGCACGTGATTGCGATGGGCTCGGATAGCCCGCATAAACGTGAGCTGGCTGACGACGTGCTCCTCAATGCCGATCATCTGGTGGTCGACCGCCTCAGCCAGTCAGAGTCAGTGGGAGAACTGCGCTGCATGGCAAAGCCTCTGCCTCGAAAGGTGTGTGAATTAGGCGAGATCATCTGTGGTGTCAGCCCGTATATTCGGCATGTGGCAGAGATTTCGGTGTGCGACCTGACCGGAACGGGTGTTCAGGATACGGCGATCGCCAACTACACCGCACAGCGATTGGCGGGAGATGTCGCCACCTGAAGTTGAGTGAGTTTTGGCGGCCGTTTCACTGTCTGAAAACACCGGATTACGTGCTCGGTGAGATTCGGTCTATGCTTTAAGTCTGAGGTTTGCTGGCATCATTCGAGTGCCGCCGAGCCGGGGTTATCCGCACTATCTGAGGCTTATGTATGCTGACGCTGACTTACCAAATCGACATCGATGCTGAGCCTGCCCGTATCTGGCAGGTTTTGACCGAGCTGGAGCTGTATCGCAAGTGGGCGACAGCCTTCTCTCCACAGTCCCAGTTTCACGGTGAATGGCGTGAAGGGGAACACATTGCGTTTTTTGATCCCGGTTTAGGAGGCACACGGGCGGTGATCGATAAGATTGACGTCGACCGGGCTATCCAAATCCATCACATTGCGGTGTTTAATCCCGAACATATCATCGACATCGACAGCGATTCAGCACGCAAATGGATTGGCTCAAGTGAGAGCTACGAAATCATCCGTCAGGGCGATAGAGTGGTACTGGAAGTCACCATCGTGACACATCCGGACTTTACCACCATGTTTAATGATGGCTGGGAAAAGGCACTGCCTAAGATCAAAGCGCTCAGTGAAGAGTGAGACAAAAAGCCTTGCATCATAGCAAGGCTTTTCCATCAGGCAGTGGTCAACCGCCGCTCCAGTTGGCGCAGTCCGCGCTGGTACATGACCCAGGCACAAAGCCCGGCGAGTACGTTGCCAATTAATGCCCCGACCAATAGGCCATAGATATCCGCGATCTGAGCACCTACCCATAAACACGGCAGGAAGAACGCAAACAGGCGCAGAGCCGAGATAGTCAGTGCGGTATACGATTTGCCCAGAGCATTGGAAATCGACACCATTAACATACAGATACCGAGCGGTCCAAGGCTCAGAGGGACTAAGGTAAGGTGCCAGTTGAGGATCGACGCGACGCTGGCTTCACTGGTCATCAAAGCGGAGAGGAAACCCGCTCCCAGGTAGGTCGCCAGCGCGATCACAAGCTGCAAAACCAGCACGAAACGACAGGCCAGATTGACCAGTTGCTTGATCTGCTCGATTTTACCCGCGCCGAGTAACCGGCCGATCATCGGTGGCATCGACATCGTCAGTGCCAACACCGTCACTATCGCAAAAAACTCATAACGTGATCCCAGAGCCCAAGAAGCGACGGCTGCCGTACCATAAGTAGCCAGTAGTTTGGTGGCCAGCATAGAAGACAGTGGGGGCAGGAGCTGGCTGATCATGGCTGGCCCCATGATGTTGGCGATGGAGCGAACGCTTTTCACTACGTTGAGGTCCGCCCAGTCGAACGACATCCAGTGTTTGGCAGACACTTTGGGGGCGACAAACACAATACCCAGACCAAAGGCGATGATGGTCGCCACCGCGGCACCGTTGATGCCCATGTCAAAGGTAAAGATAAACAGCGGATCCAGAGCCAGATTGAGCAGGCTGGTGATCATCATCATGGTGCCCGGCAACATGGTATTGCCATTGGCACGACAGATACTGTAAAGGAAATAAAGCACAGCGCCGGTCCAGGCGCTCACCAGCCAGTAAATCCAGTAGCTATCGATGATGACAAAAATGCTGTCCGGTGCGCTCAGCAGGGCCAGAATCGGGTGACGTAACAGATAAAGCAACAACGAAAATACCGCGACCCCGATGCTGCCCATCGCCAGGACCAGACCGCCGAGTTGTTTAGCGTAGCGCTCCTGCTGGGCGCCCAGCGCCCGTGAAATAACTGCGGTGGTGGCAATGCCAAGACCGACCTGGATGCCGATGATGATCATCTGGATCGGCAACGTGAACCCTTGGGCGGCGAGCGGTAATACCCCCAGTTGGCCGATGAAAGCACTGTCGACCAGTTGGAAGCTCATAAGTGATAACACGCCGAACAACATTGGCCAGGTCATGTTGAACAGCTGACGGCCGAGCGTGTCAGAAGATTTGGCTTGAGACATATGGTTACTTTCTGATTTTGGAGTAGTGGAAATAGATGAAAGCCGAGAGGTGCTCTCGGCTTTTGTCTGGCTATTGTAGCTCATCTCCGAGCTTGTCTGCATACCCTTTTGGCGGTGGCGTCCACCCTCGCTCTGTGCGGGAGTGATTGTCTGACCGGTCAAAGGCCATTTCTGACTTGATACGCTCCTCCAATTCCATAAACAGTTTTACATAGTTGTTGTCGAAGCGTTCTCCACTTTCAGATTCTTTATTCCATGCGTCATACAGCCCTTCAGACAATGCACTTTCCAACCGTTTAAACGTGGTTTTTTGCTGCTCAACAAAGAATGGATGATGGCCGAGCCCACGCAGCGCAGCGGAGCCGATTTCTAGAGCAGAATGATACGTTTCCGACTCAATAATGTCGGCACCTGCCTGACGTAATCGGTAGCCGTGACCGCGGTCAAAGGCGCGGGCCAGAATTTTCAGGTGTGGATACGCGTGTCGCACGTGTTTAACCAGTTCGACGCTGCTCTCTTTGTTGTCGATTGCTACGATCAGCATTGACGCTTCCTCGATGCCCGCGGTGTGCAGCAGTTCCGGGCGAGTGGCATCACCAAAATAGGCTTTGACGTTGATCCGGCGTAGGTTGTCCACTTGCGCAGCCTGATGATCGAGCACAACGGTTTGAATGCCATTGGCGGTCAGCAAGCGGTTGGTGATCTGACCGAAGCGCCCGACACCGGCGATAATGACCGGGCCGTGCTCTTCAATCACGTCGGCATCACGGTCATTGGAGGCCGTTTGGAAACGCGGCAGGATCACTTTGTCAAACAGGATGAACAAGCCCGGGGTGAGGAACATTGACAGTGCCACCACCAGCGAGAGCTTTTGTGACAACTCAGGAGGCAGCACATGGTTCTGAGTGGAGAAACTCAGCAGCACAAAGCCGAACTCACCAGCTTGTGCCAGGCTGAGGGCGAACAACCAGCGATTGCTGCCTTTAATTCGAAAGATGAAGGCCAGTAAGAACAACACTGCGGCTTTGAGCAACATGACTCCCAGCGTAATGCCGAGGATCAAAAAGAAATCGCCGAACAGCACTTCAAAGTTGATGCCGGCACCCACGGTAATAAAGAACAGCCCCAGCAGTAGCCCTTTGAATGGATCAATATTGGACTCCAGCTCATGGCGGAACTCACTGTTGGCCAGCACCACGCCAGCCAGAAATGTACCCAGTGCCGGAGAGAGCCCCACCAGGCTCATCAGCGCGGCGATACCCACGACCAGCATCAGCGCCGTCGCGGTGAAAATTTCACGCAGACCTGAGCTGGCCACAAAGCGGAACAAGGGACGGCTAAGGTAATGACCACCCACCACCACCAGTGCGATGGAGGCGGTGATCACCATGCCATATGCCCATCCGGGCAAGCCGGCGACTAAGCTGATTTCTTCATGATGTTCGGCGGCGGCATTGGCGGCTTGCTGCGCCTGTTCAATCAACTCAGGCAACGCCAGCAGCGGAATAAACGCCAGCATCGGAATCACGGCAATGTCCTGGAAAAGCAGGACCGAAAAAGCGTTCTGTCCGCCTTCCGTTTTATTGAGACGCTTTTCACTGAAGGTTTGTAACACGATTGCCGTCGACGACAGGGCGAAAATCAGGCCGATGGTCAGAGCCAGTGTCCACTCAACGCCAAACTGCATTGAGATAGCCATTACCGCAGCCGTGGTCAGGCCAACCTGTAAACCGCCCAGGCCAAGCAGGCGATTGCGCATCGCCCAGAGCATGCGGGGTTCCAGCTCAAGGCCGACCAGAAACAGCATCATCACCACGCCGAATTCGGCGAAGTGCTGAATAGTGGTGGTTTCTTCGCCAACTAATCCGATGATCGGGCCGATTACCACCCCGGCGATCAAATACCCAAGTACAGAGCCAAGGCCAAAGCGTTTCGCCAGTGGCACGGCGATCACTGCGGCAATCAGGTAGATAAAAGCTTTGATGAAATACAGCGTCATGCCTGTTTCCTTACGATCAGTTCATCCAGTGAATGCGTCAGTTTCGGCAACTGGCGCGCACGCTCGGTGTCCAGATGTCCGTTGACCAGAGCATTCAGGAGTCGACGGTATTTATTGACATGCTCTTCGATTCGGTTGTCATCCAGAGCGGTACGCGCGCCAAATAGGGCAAAAGGCGCCAGATATTGCATTCCGGTCAGATTGGCCATCTGTTCCAGAGGTTGCAGTAATTCGCGAATCGTAAAGTGGTTGTAGCCATCGGTTTGATACGCTTCGGCTTTGCCTCCCGCAGACAGCACACACAAAAACTGCTTACCGTGCAGTGCCGCACCGTCATGACCGTAAGCGAACCCGTATTCCAGTACCAGATCCTGCCACTCTTTGAGGATGGAGGGGGTTGAATACCAGTAGAGCGGAAATTGGAAAATAATCACATCGTGCTCGACAAGGCGCTGTTGTTCTTTGTCGATATCAATGTCAAAGGTTGGGTATTCGGCGTACAAATCGACGGTGGTCACCCCTTCAACTTGTTTGGCGACATCGAACAGCGGTGTGTTGACTTCACTACGACGTTGAGACGGATGTGCGTACAAAACCAGTATTTTTTTCATTCTTTGAGTGCCCTGATGAATCGGTTTTAGAATCAAATCATTACACACTGATGGCGCCATCACCATCGGTTACTGCGTGGTAACCTGACTACAATCTCATAACTGAGGGGCGCGCAGGGTTAGAAATGAGAAAGTGCAACGTTTCAGAGTGTCACTCTAACAGTGTAGAGAGGCAACCAAGTGACTAAAAGTTAACTGATTGCCGGATAGAGAGACCGCTCTAACATGATTTGATAACGCTTCAAGCTTCGCCATGCGGTTTCTATTGCTTGTGCGTTGACAGTACCCGATGCCTGAATGAGCTGGAAACCTACAAAGCGGCGTTTGCAGCAGTGGGCGTTGAAATTGTGGCCATCTCTGCTGATTCAAAGGCTCAACTGGAGGAGCATCAGTCTCGCCTGGAAGTCAGCTTTCCGTTAGCGGATGGCCTGAGTGACGCGCTCAGAGCAGGAAGCTACCATCAGTATCCGATGCGAGGTACGTTGGATTATTGAGCCAGTTGTTGGTGGCTTTGCGCCAGTAATTGTTGCAAGTCATGCAGATGAGTAACGACCAGAGACGCTTGATCGACAAAGTCTGGCCGACGCCCGTGTGTTACCAGGCAGGAAGGCATGCCTGCGTTTCTCGCCGCTTGCAAATCATACACGAAATCGCCGACGTACAGCACTTGCTGGCGTGGCAGAAACCACTCCTCGGCCAATGCGATCAGCGAATCGGGCGCGGGTTTGGGTGGGAAATGCTCACGGCTGATCACTCGCTCAATCTTGATGTGATTGTGTGTCATTTTTAGCGCAGTTGCCTTGGCACAGTTGCGAGTCACAATGGCGGTATGGATGCGGTGGGCGCGCAAGTGTTCGAGCAATTCAAGGCAGCCTGGCATTGGCGAAGAGATCCGCGCATCTTCCATCTCATGTTCGATAATCAGTTGGTGGGCGCGCTGGCTTTTCAGGTCACAATTGAGGCCATTCGCGTAGTGAAGCAAATCGTCTTGTTGCGGACAGCCGATTTGCTCACGCAGGGCACGAAAGTTCATTGATGATGTGACCAGCGTGTTGTCGAGGTCAAACACAACGGCCTGAATCACGCTGAGGTCAAGCGGAATTGCGCGCATGGAGTCTCCTTGTGCTTTCTCATTGTAAACGGGGTGAGCAAAAAAACAGCGATGTTAAAACACTATGGCAGGGAGCGGGCAGCGATACAAATAAAAAAGCCGGGCGTGATTGCAACGTCCGGCTTGAGTGCCCATCAGGTAAATTCTTTTTCCAGATAGGCAACGATATCGGAGGATTCATACATCCATTCAACCTGACCATTGTTTTCAATGCGCAGGCACGGCACTTTGATGCGGCCGCCTCCGGCTTCCAAATCGGCGCGGTGAACCGGATCATTTTTGGCATCACGTAATTCGATTTTGACCGACTGACGCTTCATCGCGCGGCGCACTTTGACACAGAACGGACAAGCCTCAAACTGGTACAGCGCCATGTGACGTGCTTTGTCGTCGACGATCTGTTGCGCATCGGCTGAGCGTTTAACCCCTCGGGGTGTAAAAATGAAATCCAGGGTCAGAATGATTTTGCCCAGAAACCAGCGGATAAACTTCATAAAGGGTCCATTTTCTCTGTTACAACGTTGCGCGCCATTGTAACAGTGAAGTAACAGCGGGCCTAGAAATGAACCCTTTAACGTTCGATTTTATGCACTCTAGTAACATTGATGCCCAGTCGTTTGGCTAGTCTCACCAGATTGGCACGATCGGTTTTGAGTTTTCGAGCGGCTTGTGCCCAGTTAAAGTCGGCCTCGGTCAGCGCTGCGGTGACCAGCTCACGCTGAAAGTGGTCGGTTGCTTCTCTTAACCCACCGGACAGATCCAAAGACGCGGTAGGTGTGGCGCCTGGGAGGCTTTCACTTTTAGGAGCAGCGCCGTTTTCCAGTGCACCGATGTCGTCTAAGTTTACTGTGATCACCGCTCGTTGTCCGCTGCGCGCCCGGGCTTTCAATGCCGCGCGGTTAATCACGTGCTCTAGCTCGCGTACATTGCCCGGCCAGTCGTAATGGCTGATGTAAGCCATGGCGTCCCGCCCGAGTTTGAGTTGTGTGATCCCCAGTTTACGCCTGGCCTGTTCGAGAAAGTAACCAGCCAGCAATGCGATGTCACCATTGCGTTCGCGCAGGGGAGGAACCTGGATTGGATAGACACTCAGGCGATGATAAAGATCGGCGCGAAAACGACCGGCGTTGACTTCCTGTTTGAGATCACGATTGGTGGCGGCCAGTACTCGTACATCGATAGTCTCGACTTTATCCTGGCCCACCGGTTGAATTTCGTTGTTTTGCAGAGCACGCAGAATTTTGCTCTGAGCGGCCAGCGGCAATTCACCGATTTCATCCAGAAACAGTGTGCCGCCATCGGCCAGCGCAAATTTCCCCGAGCGGTGCTTGTCTGCGCCGGTAAAGGCCCCTTTCACATGCCCAAACAACTCGCTCTCAACCAGGTTTTCAGGAATGGCCGCGCAGTTGACGTAGACCAGCGGCTGCTTGCGTCTCGCAGAGCGGTAGTGCAGAGTGCGGGCGACCAGTTCTTTACCGACACCAGTTTCGCCGTGGATCAGAATGTTAAAGTTCGAGGGCGCGACCACTTCAATGTCGGCTTTCAGGGCAGTCATTGCCGTGCTACTGCCAATCAACTCACCACCGTCACGTTCCCAGACTTCTTCGTTAAGTTCCTCTAGCCGTTGCTGAACCTGTTTGGCTTGCTGCTCCAGTTGATTAAAGGTCAACGCCATCTTCAATGTTGATGCTGCAATGGCAGACAACACTTCCAGGCTACGATCCGGAATATGGTGAAACACGTTGGGTATCAGGCTGTCGAGTGTCAGCACCCCCAGTAAGGTGTCACCAAACCGAAGGGGCAGGCCCATACAGGCATGCATCGGTAAATCCCCATCGTGATCCAGTAACAGGCCATCAAACGGATCAGGCAGTGGGCTGTCGGCATCAAAGATCACAGGTTTATCTGATTGGCAGATCAGCTCAAATCTCGGATGCTCGCTGATATGAAAACGCCGGCCCAGGGTGTCTCGGGTTAGCCCCTGCATGGCGAGTGGAACCAGAGTGTCGCCCTGCAGTGACAACAGAGCCACACAGTCGCACTGGATTGTTTTGCGAATGGCATCTAACAATTTATGGAAGCGGTCCTCGCTACTGAGGCCGCTGGCAAGTCCGATGGTCATTTCGACCAGAGTAGAAACAGAGAGTTCTTGCATGGCAAAGGCACTGAAATGAAATTTTTTATCATTATAGAGTCATTATGACTTGTTTTAAAGAAGTCTTTTTGACTGCTTTTATTATCAATAAGTGAATGAAAATAAGGGATATAGGCACTTTTTAGACTTGGCATTATTCCTGCTCTTAAACCACACGGGCGAGAAGCCAGAACATAAAGCGAGGCATGGAATTCTCGTGCACATCGCAATAACTAACTCAATGAAAGTGACTCAGTGTTTCTGAAATTTAATCTAGTGGGAGTGTCCATTTATGCTAAGTAATCATCATATTGACGTTGTGAAAAGTACCATCCCTCTTCTGGAGAGTGCGGGTCCCGCGTTGACCGCGCATTTCTATCAGCGCATGTTCAGCCATAATCCTGAATTGAAAGACATCTTCAATATGACCCATCAGCGCACCGGCCGTCAGGGCGTGGCGTTATTTGAAGCCATTGCGGCGTATGCCAAACACATCGAAAACCTGGCAGCGTTGACCGCAGCCGTCGAGCGCATCGCCCACAAGCACACCAGTTTTAACATTCAGGCCGAGCATTACCAGATTGTCGGCCATCACCTGATCGAAACCTTACGCGAGCTGGCAGGGGACGCGTTCAGCCCGGAGGTGGAAGAAGCCTGGACCGCTGCGTATCTGTTTCTGGCCCAGGTCTTTATTGACCGCGAAGGTGAGTTGTACCAGCAACGCCACCAAGCCTTAGGGGGCTGGGCTGGCGCACGCGAATTTATTGTCAGCGAGAAAACGGCTGAATCCGAGCTGGTGACCAGCTTTGTACTGACACCTGCCGATGGCAAAGCGGTACTGGATTATCAACCGGGCCAGTATATCGGACTGGAAGTGACACCAGAAAAAGGCGAGCATGTCGAGATCCGTCAGTACTCACTTTCACAAAAACCGAATGGGATGAACTACCGCATCTCTGTAAAGCGTGAAAGCCAGGATGCTCATTGTGGCTTGGTGTCTCATCATCTGCATGATCAGGTTCAGGTGGGGGACAGTGTTAAGCTCTATCCACCGGCTGGTGATTTCTTCTACGTGGAGCGTGAGCGTCCGGTGACGTTGATTTCGGCTGGGGTGGGCGTGACGCCAATGCAGGCGATGCTGCAATCGCTTGCTGAAACCAGAAAGGCGGATGTGACCTACCTGCACGCGTGTAACAATCGTGACCAGCATACTTTTGTTGATGAAGTGGCCACGTTGGTCGCTGTGAATCAGTGGCAGCAGCATGTCTGGTACCTGGAAGGGCAAGGGCAACACAGCGGTCAGATGGATCTCAGTGCCATCCGCGACTGTTTGGCGCTCGACAATGGCGATTTCTACCTGTGTGGTCCGGTGGCGTTCATGGCGTTTGTGGTCGAACAGCTTCACGCTCTGGGTGTGTCCAGAGATCGTATCCACTACGAAATTTTTGGTCCGCACGAGTCACTGTAAGCATCGCGTGAGTTGTCAAAAGGGAGCCATCTTGGCTCCCTTTTTGGCTCGTCAGTCATTCCCTATCTGGATTAAACCAGGCCTTCAGCCTATCAAACAGGTTGGGCTTAGACGGTTGTGGTGAACACTCTTTCCCCGCGTAATAGCTTTGCATAAACTCAACCCGTGCCGCCTGGGCATCCAGCGTGATGCGGGCGGCAATACGCTCGGCGGTTTGCTGGGCGTGATCATTGGCTAAGCTGAAATCCATATTGAGATAGCCCTGCAAATAAAGCCACAGATGCGTTACCAGTAATAGCTCAGACAGGGTTTGAGATTGAAATTTCCCGGCCTGCTCGTGACCCAGAGTTTGTTCAAACACACTTTTTACCGCAGTTTCTGATTGCGCAGATTGCTCGAAGTGCGAGCTGCATTCGATGTGACGTTTGGTGAGTAACCCGAGCAGATGTTGCTGTGGCGAAGTGTCTGGTTTTGCATGACACGCTTTGCCGAAAAGCTCTTGCTGATCTGCACACAAATCCCGCCACAGCTCTGGGTGTAGAGTGACGACTGGCAGTAGATCGGCGCCGCAGTCCGTGAGGATTTGCTCGAGAGAATTCATCGGCTTTGCAACTCTTCAAATGTCACTTCACACGATCCTTTGTTGCTATCAACAAACAGAGAATTGCCGCTGATCATCACCGACATATCGACACTGCGCTCCAGCAAAGTTTCTAATGCTTCTACTTGCTCTGAGTTGAAGCGCATGACGGTCGCGTCATACATGCCCAGTTTGCCGCGGTTTTGCTCCCACCACACATTGGATTTGGAGTTGTAACTGTAAACCACAACCTGTTTAGCCTGTCGAGTGGCTTTTTTCACCCGGTCAGCATCCGGCTCACCTAGCTCAATCCACAATTCGATTTGTTCGTCGAGTGACTTACGCCAGATGTCGGGTTCATCAGTGGTCGAGAGCCCTTTAGTAAACTGTAGGTTTTCACCAGCGTGAAGGCAATACGCCATCAAGCGAGCCATCATCCGCAGCGTATTTTCAGATGGATGCTGTGCGACGGTCAGGTTGAGTGTGTCGTAATAGTCGCGGTTCATATCGGTCAGCGCGATACGAAATTTGTAAATAGTGGGTTTTAGCGCCATGTATGTATAAGGGTCCGAGTCTTTGAGAAGGACTATAGCGGTACCCTCTCGATTTGTTGAGAAAAATCATAGAGAAACTTTTCTTAGGTGAGAGCATAGTAACAAGTCTTCGCACAACTGGCACATGTTAAAATAAGGGCGCACCTGCGTGTAGAAATCGGATGCGGTGAAAACATTTAACACGTTACTCTATAAAATGAAGGCCCATTTCCCAGTCTGAGATCTTTATAAAATTCAAAGTATCAACATCATGCTTCTGGAATATATTCACAACTGTTTCATGAACGATGATATGACTTATATTGCTAAACTTTGGTTTAAATACCAGCCTCTCACTAAGTGGTATTTTGTCTAACTTATTATCACTGAGGAAATATTTTTGAATCTTTTGACCTTCTCTATTCGGATTTATCCTCCGAATAGCACAATTGTCTATATCTAGTACATCCATCTTATGAAATACATTAAAGACCCAATAGCCTTCATTATACGTATCGTTATCATCTAGAATCACTGCTGGGTAAAATTGGAAAAGTTCATTTTCTATTCCGCGCAATGCGTTTTTTATTTCATTCGTTATGACAGGATAAGTACTACTTAGGTGTGCTTGCTTGATTGGACGTGATATCCCCTTAGCCAAATCCTCATCGCGATAGCCGTTAGTAAAGAACATCGGCTCACTTCCGACTAGCTTAGTGTACTCATAGTTGCGATGATCCGATCTATCATGAGTTGTCAAATAAAGAGTATCGTCATCATAATTTTCAAAAACAATATAATATTGATCGTTATATTGACTCATTTTCCTGCCTATAACTGGCTTTCAAGTGCAGTTCGTCACCTGAAGGCCAAAGTTCTTACTTAACAAACTGAAGGCCCATGACCCAATCAGAGACTTTGACAAAATTCAGTGTATCTACAT
>NZ_WXWO01000002.1:0-57790 GCF_009904845.1 Vibrio sp. V38_P2S17PM301
TCCTCAAGTTACTGGACTTTACCCCAAAAGAAATCCATTTCCTGCTCGAGCTGTCAGCAGAGCTGAAAAAGGCCAAATACGCCGGCACCGAGCAGAAAACCTTGTGCGGCAAAAACATCGCCCTGATTTTTGAAAAAGCCTCGACCCGAACCCGCTGCGCGTTTGAAGTGGCCGCCTTTGATCAGGGCGCCCAGGTGTCGTACATCGGTCCGTCCGGATCCCAGATCGGCCACAAAGAGTCGATGAAAGACACCGCCCGGGTGTTGGGACGTATGTATGACGGCATTGAATATCGTGGCTTTGGTCAGGCGATTGTCGAAGAGCTGGGGACCCACGCCGGTGTACCGGTATGGAACGGTCTGACCGATGAATATCACCCCACTCAGATCCTGGCCGACTTCCTCACCATGCTCGAACACGGCCGCGGCAAGCCGTTACACCAGATCCGTTTCGCTTACCTGGGCGATGCGCGCAATAACATGGGCAACTCGCTGATGGTCGGCGCCGCAAAAATGGGGATGGACATTCGCTTAGTCGCCCCGAAAGCGTTCTGGCCGCAGGCGGAGTTGGTCGCGGAGTGTCAGGCAATTGCGGCCGAGACAGGCGCCCAGATCACGCTGACGGAAAGTGTCGACGACGGCGTCAAAGACTGTGACTTCCTCTACACTGACGTTTGGGTTTCCATGGGCGAAGCCGCCGAAGCATGGGGTGAACGCGTCGCCACTCTGACGCCTTATCAGGTCAACCAGACGGTGATTGAAAAAACCGCCAATCCACAGGTGAAATTCATGCACTGCCTGCCTGCATTTCACAATGATGAAACCACCATCGGCAAGCAAGTGGCCGAACAATATGGCATGCAAGGGCTCGAAGTCACGGAAGACGTGTTTGAATCCGGGTGTTCCATCGTGTTTGATCAGGCCGAAAATCGCATGCATACTATCAAAGCC
Organism: Vibrio sp. V38_P2S17PM301; assembly: GCF_009904845.1. Classification (NCBI taxonomy): domain Bacteria; kingdom Pseudomonadati; phylum Pseudomonadota; class Gammaproteobacteria; order Vibrionales; family Vibrionaceae; genus Vibrio; species Vibrio sp. V38_P2S17PM301. The sequence goes on from NZ_WXWO01000002.1 coordinate 951, forward strand.
GTCATGGTCGCCACACTTGGCCAGTAAGACGCGCAAAGCATGATGTAATCGCTTGCGCTCACAAATTTCCGGCGTATAATGCTCGGCAATTTGTCTGAGGGAAGTGAAATGAAGCCGAGTCTGGTAGCGACAATGCGACATACTCTAGGTAAGCTGGTTGGCTTACCGGCGAATTCTTTTTCTTCCTCATCTGATTTCTAAAGCCTCCCATCTCGGGAGGCTTTTTTATTGTCTGAAGTATACTGCTAGGGAAGACGATCATGACCAATACGCTTTATCACAAGCACATCATCTCAATTCCGGAACTCTCACGCGAAGAGCTGGAACTCATCGTGGACACCGCTGGTCAGCTGAAAGCGCAGCCAAATCCGGAGCTGATTAAAAATAAGGTCATCGCCAGCTGTTTCTTTGAACCTTCCACCCGTACCCGCCTGTCGTTCGAGACGGCCATTCAACGCATCGGGGGGGATGTGATCGGCTTTGACAACGGCGGTAACACCTCGCTGGCGAAAAAAGGGGAAACCCTGGCGGACTCCGTGCAAGTGATCGCTTCTTACGTCGATGCGTTTGTGATGCGCCACCCTCAGGAAGGCGCGGCTCGTCTGGCGTCGGAATTTTCGAAAGGCGTTCCGGTCATCAACGCCGGAGACGGCGCCAACCAGCACCCCACCCAAACCCTGCTCGATCTGTTTACCATTGCGGAAACCCAGGGACGTCTCGACCAACTGAACGTCGCGTTTGTCGGAGACCTCAAGTATGGCCGTACGGTCCACTCACTGACTCAGGCACTGGCGAAATTCAAGCAGGTCCGCTTTTACTTCGTCGCGCCAGAGGCGCTGGCGATGCCGGATTACATCTGCGAAGAACTGGACGATGCGGGCATTGAATACAGCCTGCATACCGACATGGAGAGCGTGATTCCACAACTGGATATCCTCTATATGACCCGGGTACAGAAAGAGCGCTTCGACGAGTCAGAATACGCCCACATTAAGTCCGCCTACATCCTGACGGCCTCGATGCTCAAGGAGGCGCGGGATAACCTGAAAGTGCTGCACCCACTGCCGCGTGTCGATGAAATCACCACCGACGTGGATAAGACCCCCCATGCCTACTACTTTGAGCAGGCAGAAAACGGCGTCTATGCGCGTGAAGCTTTGTTGGCACTGGTCCTAAACGAAACACTGTAATCGGGAGACAATTCAAATGGGAAAAGAAACGCAACTTCAGGTCGAAGCGATCAAAAACGGCACTGTGATTGACCATATCCCGGCTCAGATCGGCATCAAGGTGCTGAAACTGTTTGCAATGGACAAAGCGGAGCAACGCGTGACCATAGGCCTCAACCTGCCGTCTTCTGCGCTGGGCCACAAAGATTTACTCAAGATTGAAAACGTATTCATCAGTGAAGAGCAGGCCAACAAACTGGCTCTGTATGCGCCGCACGCAACCGTTAACCAGATTGAAGACTATCAGGTAGTGAAAAAACTGGCTCTGACACTGCCACCGCAAATCAACGCCGTGTTCGAGTGCCCAAACAGCAACTGCATTTCACACAATGAGCCAGTCGACAGCAGCTTTAAGGTGATTGAAAAACGGGATGATATCCGCCTTAAATGCAAGTACTGCGAGAAAGTCTTCTCGCGCGAAATCGTCACCGAACGCTAGTCACTCTTCCCCGCCTCGAGCGGGGATTTTTCTTTACCCCCCGCGGCTTTCGCGGCACACTGGGGCTTCCGATTTCCCCTTACTAAGATGGAACATAATAATGACGAAAGTACTTCACACGGAATCCGCGCCAGCGGCAATTGGTCCTTACGTACAAGGCGTTGATCTGGGTAATATGGTACTGACTTCGGGTCAGATCCCAGTGAACCCGGCGACAGGTGAAGTGTCTGCCGACATCGCACAGCAGGCACGTCAGTCACTGGACAATGTCAAAGCCGTAGTAGAAGCGTCTGGCCTGACCGTCGCAGACATCGTGAAAATGACGGTTTTCGTTAAAGACCTGAACGACTTTGGCACCGTCAACGAGGTGTACGGCAAGTTCTTTGATGAGCATCAGGTTGCCAATTACCCGGCACGCTCGTGTGTGGAAGTGGCGCGCCTGCCAAAAGACGTAGGTATCGAAATCGAAGCCATCGCAGTGCGTAAATAACCTAAGCGGCGCGCAAGACACAAAAGGCGAGCTCATGCTCGCCTTTTTCGTGCTGGTCATCGTTACAGATTGGCTTCGCTATCTTGCCCTGCCGTCACCACGATATTACTCTGAGACGCGTGGATACGGAAAGTTTCACCGTCCACAATGCCCTCTTCCGAGTCATCGTTCGCAGTACAGGTGTAGCCGATCGAATAAGTGCCCGGCGCCAGATAGCCGAATTCGTATTCGTAGCTTATGCCGTTATCGTCAGTTGTGACATTGGCGGCGCTCAGTGGCGCAACGCTGCCCGTTCCGGCAAAAGTGCCCATATCAGCTTGGGCGACATCGCCCGAGTACAGGTAAACAGCATGCGCGTAGCCATTACCGGATGGCGAATCCGTTTCGCATGCGCCATAAGTGGCCGTGGCAATCTCCCCTTCAATCTCTCCGGTGGTCACGGTATTAACCAGTGCCACGGACGTACGCTGAATGGTGTAGTTGTCTGGTGACGTGGTGTCCTCTTTGAGGCCACGCCGTAGATCAAACTCCAGGACAAAATCGTCGTTCTGGTTATTAACCGTAAAGGTGTCGTTAAAGTACAACACGCCGGCGTTAGGTTCTTCACCAACCCCTTGAGGGCACTTGCCCTCACCTTTGACCGTCAGTGGATACTGGTTACCGGAAGCGGCTTCAACGACATAAGAAGGGTACTCAGGATGGTCACCGTCGTTGGCGAACACGCACAGTTTGTAGTCACCGTTGTCTAAGACCTGGTCTTCCACCAGAGCCTGCGCGTCACTGCCCTGGAAATCCAGCAGGTTGACACTCAGCGGCAACGGTTCCTGACCGTCCGGCAGTGGATCGCCGTTCTCGTCAATCAAATTTCCCTCAGCATCGCGTTTGTATACCTCGACCACAACCGGATCACCGCCACCCAGTGGCAGAAACGCGACTTTGCTGTAGGTCACGACTACTTCGGAGACATCGTCCACCGGCGCATCCGATACCGATAACGTCACTGGTGTGGTTGAGTTCGAATCCGATCCTGAATCTGAACCACAACCAGTCAAAGCCAGAGCCACAGCTCCGGCAACCATCGCCATATTCCAATGTTTCATATGTATTACCTTGAATAAGTGACTTTTCTTATTAACAAATAAAACATTATCAAACATCTGGGCACGCTGCCCCGTTTAAGGGTCAGCGTTTGGTTAGTAAATGGCAATACTCAGGTAAAGTGCGATCCTGCTTCCGCGTGCGCTATTTGAACCCTTTGACTTTTTTGATCAAATCGTAGGCGTTCTGGATTTCCTGCGATTTTTCTTTGGCCACATTCATCATTTCCGGTGGCAGACCTTTCGCCATCAACTTATCAGGATGGTGTTCATTCATCAGTTTGCGATACGCACGCTTGATCGTTTTCGCATCGTCACTCTCACTCACACCAAGCACGTCGTAGGCATCGGCAAGGTGATTGGCCTGAGACGCTTGTTGCCAACCAGACTGATGGGAACGCTGGCCACTTTGCTGCCCGCCCCCATGCTGAAAGCGAAACGCCGCTTCCTGCATCCGCAGACGTTGTTCGAGTTGCTCGGACGAAAAACCCAGGCCACGGGCGATTTTGTGCAGGACATTGCGTTCACTCGGATGCAGACTGCCATCGGCAAACGCCGCCGATATTTGCAGCTCGAGAAAGAACTGCAATAGGTCAAAACGGCCCCCAGTCGAAATGCGCACCCGCTCCAGCGTGCTTTCAAGCGGAAAATCCGGGCTCTTGCCATCACGGAAAGCGTCCTGCGCTGCACGGCGCTGCTCACCGTGCAGATTCATGCGATCCATCATAATGGTCGCCAGTTCGATCTCCTGCGGTGTCACCTGGCCTTTGGCTTTGGCCACATGCCCCATCACCGCAAACGCTGCTTTAAAGAATTCTTCTTGTTTTTCTGTCTGGCTTGGCCCCGAACCGAATGCGCCGGTACGGAATCCCGCCTGACTCATGCGGCGGGCTTTATCAAACTGGTGGCCGATGAAGATCCCCAGTATGGCGCCAAACGGTCCCCCGAAAAGAAAACCAAAAAAACCGCCCAGGATTTTGCCAAAAATCTGCATTTATGTGCTCTCAATCTATGAATTTTTCTGTGGTTCAGTGGTCTGATAGTGCCGTAAGCTTCAAATTACTTTATGATAAGGGCCGATTTATTTAACATTCGGTCACCTATTCACCGAAGAAATCAAGTTCAACAGGATAGTAAAACTCGATGCCACGTTTTCCCCTAACCCTATTGGCCGCTTCAATCAGTGCTGCTTTTTTTGTGCCTCCGACTCAAGCCGAAGCGACGGTAGAGGATAGTGTGCAGGAACTGCCCGCTATAGATCAATGCTTGATCAATCAGCCAGACCCCGAAAACCCGAACGAACAACCAATTAACGTTGAAGCGGATGCGCTGGAAGCAGTAAACGGCGAAAAAGCGACCTACAGCGGTAACGTGGTTGTCACCCAGGGTAAGAAACGCATTATTGCAGATAACGTCACCCTGCACCAAAAAGAGAACATCGTGGTCGCTGAAGGTAACGTTAACTTCAGCGATGGCCAACTAAAAGGTCTCTCCGATCGCGCCACCAACGATCTCAACACGGATCAGGTGACCTTAGAGAACACCAAGTACAAATTCCTGTGTGAGCCGGGCCGCGGTCATGCGGTCTACATCTCCAAAACTGGCAAAGCCGTGTACGAGATTGAAGACGGCTCGATTACCTCCTGCCCAGACGGTGACAACGCGTGGCGCATGGTCGCCACCAGCATCGACGTTGATCAGAATGAAGAACAGGCCACGTTCTACAACCCACGTTTTGAAATCCAGAACGTGCCGGTGTTTTATCTGCCCTGGTTGACCGTGCCGATCGGTGACACGCGTAAAACTGGCTTCCTATACCCGACCGTCTCGTACGGCTCGAGCGACGGTTATGAGATGGAGGTGCCAATTTACTGGAACATCCATCCACAGTACGACTTAACCACCACGTTCAAATACATGTCGGAGCGCGGTACGCAGTTGAACGGTGAATTCCGCTACCTCAACGTGCTGGGTAAAGGCGGCATCGAATTTGAGTATCTGCCGGATGATCAGAAATATCAGGAGAAAGGCGATCGCTGGGGTATCCAGTACCGTCACAGCGGTATTTTCCGTCAAGCGTGGAAATTCAACATTGATTATTCTAAAGTCAGTGACATTGATTACTTCTCCGACGTCGACTCCAGCATAGGTAACCGTGAAGATGGCCAGCTGATCCAGGAAGGCGAAGCGACATACCGCTCCAACAACTGGGACGCGTCAGTACTGGTGCGGGACTTCCAGTTGTTGACCGACGACCCGACCAACACCAACCAGCCGTATCGTCTGATGCCACAGCTGGCGTTTAACTACTACTCGCCTGAGCTGATGCGTTATCTGGACTTTGACATGCTGAGCAGCATTTCACGTTTTGATACCGACGCCAGAGGCAAGCCGTCGGCCACCCGCGTCCATATTGAGCCGGGCCTGACCGTGCCGGTGGGCAACACCTGGGGTACCTGGACCACAGAAGCGCGCTTGTTGACCACATACTACCATCAGGATCTGGAAGGAGTGGATCGCACCAATGAGGCGTACGAGAATCTGGACGAGAACCTCACCCGGGTGATCCCGCAGTTCCGCACCCATGCCGGTGTGGTCCTTGAGCGCGGCACCACCTTTATTGATGGCTACACTCAGACGCTGGAACCTCAGGTTCAGTATCTGTACGTACCGAACGAAAAACAGGACAACATCGGCTGGTACGACACCACGCTGCTGCAAACTGACTACTATGGTCTGTTCCGCAGCCGTAAGTACAGCAGTGTCGACTACATCGCACCGGCCAACCAGGTCAGTTACGGGGCCACCACGCGTTTCTTCGATGATGGCTACAAAGAGCGTCTGAATATCTCGTTTGGTCAGATTTTCTTCCTGGACAAAGGCACGAAAGATTCATCCCCTTACGAAGACAGCAACAACGATGAAGACACCAACTACTCCGCCTGGGCAGTAGAGATGGACTTCAACTATGCCGATGCGCTGTTCTACCATGGTGGGATTCAGTATGACATCGACTCCAGCTCGGTTCAGTCCGCCAACAGCACGCTGGAATACCGTTTCAATGCGGGCTACGTACAGACCAACTACCGTTACGTCGATAAAGACTACATTGATGAGACCGTCACTTTTAACACCAACAACATCACCAAAGACGGCATCTCCCAACTCGGCCTGCTGGGCAGTTACAAGCTGAACCGCAACTGGTCGGCCAGAGCTCAGTACTTCTACGACCTGACCATAGATCAAGACATCGAATGGTTGGCTAACCTGAACTACCGTTCAGACTGCTGGTACATCGGCTTTACCTACAGTAACCAGCTGCGTAAATGGGACCCATCGTTCGGTGCTTACCCAGACGCAGATCCTGAATATGAGAACAACTTCAGTGTTAACTTCGGTATCATCGGTTTCGGTACCTCAGTCGGGTCAGACTCCAGTGCAACTGGTGTCAGCGGTGCTGGCAATGCTCTGGGCTACGGCCGCCCATTCTTCTTAAATAACTAATGATCTCGGTCTGCCTCACGGGCAGACCGGTTTTATAGATAGGACGATAAATGAAATCCTGGAAAGCTACCCTCATCACTCTGCTGGCAACCTGCACAGTGACCCTGGCCCACGCTGCACCGCGTGAGCTGGATCAGATCGCGGTCATCGTCAACGACGGTGTGGTACTGCAAAGTGACATCGACTCAGCGATGAAAACCATTCGCGCCAATGCCAAGAAAAACGCGCAAACCCTGCCACCAGATTCGGTCCTGAAAGAACAGGTGACCGAGAAGCTGATCATGGATACCATTCAGCAACAAGAAGCAGAGCGTATCGGTGTGCGTGTTGACGACAACCGTCTCAACCAAGCCATTGGTGACATTGCGCAGAAAAACGACCAGTCGCTGGAGCAACTGCAGGCGGCTGTGGCAGCTGAAGGGCTGACCTGGGCGGATTACCGTGAGCAGATCCGTAAAGAGATCGCCGCCAGTGAAGCGCGCAATGCGCTGGTTCGTCGCCGCATCAATATTTTACCGGCCGAAGTAGACAACCTGGCAAACCTGCTGGCTCAGGAAACCAATGCCACGGTGCAGTATAAAATCTCCCATATCCAGTTGCGCGTCGACGAAGGCGTCGATAAAGCCGACGTTGAGAAACAAGCCAACGATCTGGTCGCGAAACTCAAATCCGGCGCAGACTTCGCAACCATGGCATACACTTACTCGAAAGGACCAAAAGCACTGCAAGGCGGTGACTGGGGCTGGATGCGCAAAGAAGAGATGCCAACCATTTTTGCCGATCAAATCAGCTTTCAGAGCAAAGGCACGATTATCGGACCGTTTCGCAGCGGTGTCGGTTTCCACATTCTGAAAATCGACGACGTGAAAGGTCTGGAGACAGTGGCAGTAACGGAAGTCAACGCGCGCCACATTCTGATCAAGCCGACCGTCATCCTCAGCGATGAGGGGGCACAAAAAGAGCTGAATGACTTTATCCGTCAAATTCGAGAAGGCAAAGCCAGCTTTGCAGAACTGGCGAAACAGTACAGTCAGGATCCGGGCTCGGCCGCTCAAGGCGGCAGCCTGGGCTATCAAACCCCGGATCTGTACGTACCAGAATTCAAGCATCAGGTCGAAACTCTGCCAATTGGGCAAATCAGTGAGCCATTCAAAACCGTACACGGCTGGCACATTGTTGAAGTAATGGCGCGTCGTCAGGTTGACCGCACCGATGCTGCGCTGAAAAACAAGGCTTACCGAATTTTGTTTAATCGTAAATTCAATGAAGAAGCCAGTGCATGGCTGCAAGAAATGCGGGCCAGTGCCTTTGTTGAACAACTGAATGACGAAAACGATGGCAACAACTAAACGAATCGTGGTGACCGCCGGTGAGCCGGCGGGGATTGGACCGGATCTGGTGCTGGCTCTCTCAACAGAAAGCTGGGAACACCAGATTGTCGTCAGTGCCGACAAGTCGCTGTTGGCCGAGCGCGCCAAGCAACTTGGCGTTGAGGTCAAGCTGCTCGACTACGATGCTGCCAAAGCTCCTGTGGCGCAAACCGCAGGCTCATTGGTGGTGGACCATATTCCTCTGGCAGCGCCTTGCAGCGCTGGACAACTGGATGAAGCCAACGGTCACTACGTATTAAAAACACTGGAAAGAGCCGCTTTGGGCTGTATGAGCGGTGAATTTGATGCTATTGTCACCGGCCCTGTGCACAAGGGGGTGATCAACCGGGCAGGCGTTGCGTTCAGCGGACACACAGAATTCTTCGCGGAAAAGTCAGCAACACCGCTGGTGGTAATGATGCTGGCAACCGAAGGGCTGCGTGTGGCGCTGGTGACCACTCACATTCCATTGGCCTATGTGTCTAAAGCCGTCACCAGCGAACGTCTGGAAAAAATCATTCATATCCTGCATCAGGATCTGGTTGAGAAATTTGCCATTGAGCAACCCAAGATATATGTCTGCGGACTGAACCCGCATGCTGGCGAAGACGGCTGTCTGGGGATGGAAGAGATCGAAACCATCTCTCCGACACTGGAGCGGCTGCGCAACGAACATGGCATGAATCTGGTCGGCCCGTTGCCGGCGGATACGATCTTCAACCAGAAATACCTCGACGAGGCCGATGCCGTACTGGGCATGTACCACGACCAGGTGTTGCCGGTTCTGAAGTTTAAAGGCTTCGGCCGTTCAGTAAATATCACCCTTGGTCTACCCTTTATAAGAACTTCGGTCGATCACGGTACCGCTCTCGATCTGGCAGGGACAGGACGAGCGGACACAGGGAGCTTTAGAACAGCACTGACACACGCTATTGAATTAGTAGAAAAGCAACCGAATTAATTTTTTGAGATGACTATGAGAAATGATGTCCATTTAGGGCACAAAGCGCGTAAACGTTTTGGTCAAAACTTTCTGAACGATCCGTATATCATTGATGGCATTGTCTCAGCCATCAACCCGAAACCAGGCCAGAATCTGGTTGAGATCGGTCCGGGCCTGGGCGCTATTACCGAACCGGTTGGCCGCGAAATCGATAAGATGACCGTGATTGAACTCGATCGCGATCTGGCGGAGCGTTTACGTAACCACCCGGAACTGGCAGACAAACTGACCATTCACGAAGGCGATGCCATGCGCTTTGACTTCACACAACTGGTCAAGCCAAACAACAAGTTACGTATTTTCGGTAACCTGCCTTACAACATCTCTACGCCGCTGATGTTCCACCTGTTTGAGTTCCATAAAGACATTCAGGACATGCACTTTATGCTGCAAAAAGAGGTGGTCAACCGCTTGGCCGCCGGCCCAGGCAGCAAAGCGTATGGTCGCCTGACCGTCATGGCGCAGTACTACTGTAAAGTCATGCCTGTACTGGAAGTGCCACCAACGGCGTTTGTCCCGCCACCAAAAGTAGATTCAGCGGTTGTGCGTCTGGTGCCTTATGAAGATCTACCGCACCCGGCCACCAGTCTCAAATGGCTGGATCGCGTCTGTCGCGAAGGCTTCAATCAACGCCGTAAAACCGTGCGAAACTGCTACAAGGGCCTGCTGGGTGACAACGAGTTTGAACAACTGGGTATCAACTCAGGCGTTCGTCCGGAGAATCTGACTCTGGAGCAGTTTGTCGCGATGGCCAACTGGCTGGACGCTCACCACCAATAATTGCATCATCAAGCCGATAGCACTGCTATCGGCTTTTGTCTGTTAAGACAAGTAAGGAGTTGCCATGGACGTATCCTCACCTTGCATCAAAGTTCAGGTTCACACCAAATACATCGCCGAGCAATCCAATCCGGAACTGCAGCGCTATGTGTTTGCCTACATGATCACGATTAAAAACCTCAGTACAGAAACCGTGCAGCTGATCAGCAGACGCTGGTTAATCACCGATGCTAACGGCAAACAAATGTCGGTAGAAGGTGAAGGCGTTGTCGGCAAGCAGCCGTTTATCGACGGCAACGACGAATACACCTACAGCAGTGGAACGGCACTGGAAACCCCGGTCGGCGTCATGCAAGGCCAGTACATCATGCACGACAGTAAAGGCGTGGAATTCAGCGCTGAAATCGATCCGTTCCGCCTGGCGGTACCGAATGTGCTGAACTAACCGAACGGAGTTGCTGTGTCGACATATATTGTTGGTGATATTCAAGGTTGCTTTGATGAGTTGCAGGCACTGCTGACTCAGGCCGGCTTTTGCGCGGACAACGATCACTTATGGCTGGCGGGTGACTTAGTGGCCAGAGGCCCCAAATCCCTTGAGACACTGCGTTTTGTACGCGATCTGGGCGACAACGCGACCGTGGTACTGGGGAATCATGATCTGCATCTTCTGGCCGTATCGCTTGGGATCCACAAAGTCAAAAAGAAAGATCAAACCCAGCCGATTTTCGACGCACCGGATCGCGACGAGTTGCTGGCCTGGTTGCGTCAACAGCCCCTGTTGGCGGAACACGATCAGTTTGTGATGGCCCATGCTGGGATCTCCCCGCAATGGGATCTGGATACCGCGCGTCAGTGCGCCCGAGAAGTAGAGCACGTGCTACGCAGTGAACACTGGCCTTGGCTAATTGAGCATATGTACAGCAACACGCCGGATTTCTGGCAGCCGACCTTATCAGGGCTGGAGCGTTATCGTTACATCATCAATGCGTATACCCGGATGCGCTTTTGCTTGCCGGACGGACGACTCGACATGGCATGTAAGCTGCCCCCTAACGAGGTCAGTCCCCAGGAACTGATGCCCTGGTTCCGTTTACCGCAACGCATTCAGTTGGCAAAACCGGTTTTGTTTGGTCATTGGGCGGCGTTGGAAGGTTATCAGGGAGAAAGTGTGATCGGACTCGATACCGGCTGTGTCTGGGGCGGCAGCCTCACGATGCTCCGTTGGGAAGATCAGCGCTGGTTCCATCAACCTGCTCTGACGACCGCCTGAGATTACGCCCACCGGAGGGGTGGGCGATGGCATCAACGGCGTTGCCAGATGGTAAAACGCATGTCGTAAGCGTTTTTCTCATCCCGGGCATACTCTTCACTGTGGATCTCTTCAAACGCTTCTCCCCAATCAGGAAACCGGGTGTCACCATCCACTTGGGTGTCAATGAACGTCAGATATAATTTGTCAGCTTGCGGCAGGCAAGTCCGATAGATGCTACCGCCGCCGATAATCATCACCTCTTCCGCATCGCCAGCGGCTTCCAGCGCCGATTCAATTGAGGTCACGGTGGTCACGCCGTCAATGATAAGCGATGCATCACGACTGATAACGATGTTCATCCGTCCCGGCAGAGGACGGCCAATTGAATCATACGTTTTGCGCCCCATCACCACCGGCTTGCCTAACGTACAGCGCTTAAACCAGGCGAAATCCGCAGGTAAATGCCATGGCATTTGATTGTCTTTGCCAATGATACGCTGCTCTGCCATCGCGGCAATCATACTGATGATCATAACTTTTCCTATCTAAACAATCGGTCGACGACGGTAGAATAACAGCCCGGGAACGGCCAGACCAACCGCCAGACCGGCAATAATGAACATCGCCTTGAGAAAGTTTTCCATCAGCGTCGCAATTAAGGCTGGCTGATAGCCCAGATGATTGATTTCGACCATAGCAATCATGGCTTTAAACGCAAACACCCCAGGCACCATAGGGATCAATGCCGCCACAGTAAACACTTTCGGGTGGGCGAGGAATTTGTGCGACCAGTGCACGCCGATCATTCCCACCAACGTTGCGGCAAAAAACGTCGCCCACTCAATCGGAATGCCAAACTGCATCATCAGATAACGCGCACCGTGCCCCAGCGCGCCGCCCAATGCACAGTACTTCAGTGCCGGCACTGGCACATTAAACACCAGAGCAAATCCCACCGCCGGAATGGCGGCAAAAAACATGTCATTGAGTAATCCCAGCAACAGCGTCCAACTCAGCATCTCACCACCCCCATACGCCGATCAGTGTCATCGCAGCCACAATGCCCAAGCTCGTCGCCAACGTCAGCAAGCTGGCCATGGTAAATCGTGCAATCCCCATATTGATGTAGCCTTTCAGCATGTCAGCAACGGCATTGATCAACGGAAATCCCGGTACCAGCATCAGTACGGACGACGCCATCGCCAGTTCAGGGCGATTACCAATTTGCAGTGTCACCGCCTGAGCGGAAATCACGGTGGTGACAAAGGCTGTCGCGGTGAAGTTGAGCAGTGGATTGAAATGGCGGTGACCGATCTCCTGACGCACCACCATACCAACCGATGAAGCGAGAAAGGTCATCGCAAACACACTCCAGTCACCGCCTGCCAGTCGACTGAACGAAGCACAGGACAAGCCAATCATCACCAGCACCAACCAGCGGTTGTAACGCGCCGGGCTGATCTTCTCCAATTTGTGCTGCGCCATCGGCGGATCAATGATGCCACGCTCGAGCATGATACAAATCCGTTGTACCTGTGTGACCACACGCATGTTGATGCCACGATCCGGGCAACGCCGGGCAGTGGTAATACAATGCCCGTCGTACACCGTGGTGATCACCAGCGAGCTGGCGGACAACGAGACTTCCACCTCATTCATGCCACTCGCAAGTCCGATACGACGCATAATATCACCCACCAACGTACTCTCTGCGCCATGGGCCAGTAACATTTGCCCGGCCTGGGCAATTAAACGGGACACCGCCCGCTGTTCCGATGCCATAGTGTGTCTCTAACTCCATTTAGGTATCGTGTTATTGTGCCTGAAAACATCAGTCAGAATCATGATTTAGACACAAAAAAGCCGCAATAGACATTGCGGCTTTTTAACGGATTTCAATCAGTCGCGAACGTAGATAACGTGCCCGTCATCTTCTTCGTCGTCCCAATCTTCATCATCCCAGTCATCTTCGGTGACCACATTGTCACCGGCCATCGCGTCTTTGTGGTAGTCATCCCACATAAACTCGACTTTTTCTTCATCGCTGCGCTCTTCCACATCGCGCGGCAGCGTTTCCATGAAGTCCGCCAGTTTGTAGCACAGCTCTTTGGTGCCCTGTTTATTCACCGCAGAGATCTTGAAGTATTGCTCTTCCCAGCCCAGAGCGTCGAGGATCCGTTGGATCACTTCGTCCGCTTCCTCTTCCGGCATCAGATCAACCTTGTTGAAAACCAGCCAACGTGGTTTATCCGCCAGTTTCTCACTGTACTGTTCCAGCTCATCGATGATCGTCAGCGCATTTTCAACCGGATCGGATTGATCGATCGGCATGATATCGATCATATGCAGCAAAACACGACAACGTTCCAAGTGCTTCAGGAAGCGAATGCCCAGGCCCGCGCCGTCCGCAGCGCCCTCAATCAGACCCGGAATGTCCGCCACCACAAAGCTCTTTTCAGGAACCACACTCACCACACCCAAGCTCGGGATCAACGTGGTAAACGGATAGTCCGCCACTTTAGGTTTGGCCGCCGATACCGCACGGATGAAGGTTGACTTACCCGCGTTTGGCAAACCAAGCATACCGACATCCGCCAGCAGCAACAGTTCCAGCCGCAGTTCACGCACTTCACCTTTGGTACCCATTGTCTTTTGGCGCGGCGCACGGTTGACCGAGGACTTAAAACGGGTGTTACCCAGTCCGTGCCAGCCACCTTTCGCCACCATGACCTTTTTGCCGTGCTCAGCCACTTCACCGACAATTTCATTGGTATGAATGTCGACCGCTCGCGTCCCCACCGGAACACGCATGACTTTGTCTTTACCGCGCTTACCGGTACAGTTACCACCGCGGCCATTTTCACCGCGTTCCGCTTCATAGAAGCGCTGGAAGCGGTAATCAATCAAGGTATTAAGGTTCTCATCGGCTTCGATGTAAACATCACCACCGTCGCCACCGTCGCCACCATCCGGGCCACCTTTCGCAACGAATTTTTCACGCCAGAAGCTGACGACACCGTTGCCGCCATCGCCTGCCTGAACTTTAATTACCGCTTCATCAACGAACTTCATTTTTCCTCCACTCGTTTGCGTGGGAAGTCAATATAAGTCTAGTAAACCTTAGACTGTAGATCCCAGTCTCCCCGCTTGCTAGGGTCTAGGGTCTAAGGTCTTTGCTCTCTGTATAAATAAAAAACCCCGCCGAATCGGCAGGGCTTTTGAATTCAGCTAGAAACCTAAATTATTCAGCTTCAATGCTTACGAATTTACGGTTTTTAGGACCTTTCGTCTCAAACTTAACTTTGCCGTCAGTCAGAGCGAACAGAGTGTGGTCTTTACCTAGGCCAACGTTGTTACCAGCGTGGAATTTAGTACCACGTTGACGAACAATGATGTTACCTGCTAGTACCGATTCACCACCGAAACGCTTAACACCAAGACGTTTGCTTTCTGAATCGCGGCCGTTACGAGTAGAACCACCAGCTTTTTTGTGTGCCATTGTTAAACTCTCCTATTAGATTAAGCGTTGATACCAGTGATCTTCACTTCAGTGAACCACTGACGGTGACCCTGTTGCTTACGAGAGTGCTTACGACGACGGAACTTAACGATTTTAACTTTATCGCCACGACCGTGCTGTACTACTTCAGCAACAACTTTGCCACCCTCTACAAGAGGTGCACCAACTTGAATGTTTTCACCGTTAGCAACCAGCAGAACTTTATCAAATTCTACAGTTGCGCCAGTTTCAACGTCTAATTTCTCTAAACGAAGAGTTTGACCTTCGCTTACACGGTGTTGTTTACCACCAGATTGGAAAACAGCGTACATATTTTACTCCGCTTTTTCCGCACAGCCTTTTCATGAGGGTGTGCGCTAAACTAATCATCAATAGGGCGCAGATTCTACAGAAAGGATGCCCCTATGACAAGCCATATTTTGAAAAAATTGGCGAAAAGCTAATCGCCAAAGAAAAGTGCCGCAATCATGCCTTTAAGCAATGTATTTATCAACGTTTTTTAGTGTATTATTCAAGAATTAAAGTAGATAAAAGACCTTATGGGTTCTAACCTCAGCCGGATTTACAATGGATTTTAAAGCTATCCAAGCGCTTACTGCCGACGACATGGCAAAAGTGAATGAAACAATTCAAGCCCAACTTAACTCTGACGTTTCTCTAATCAATCAGCTCGGTTTTTATATCGTTAGTGGGGGAGGTAAGCGTCTGCGTCCCCTTTTGGCGGTCTTGTCCGCTCGCGCACTGGGTTATCAGGGCAACGGCCATACCATGGCAGCGGCCTTCATTGAATTCATCCACACGGCGACACTCTTGCACGATGACGTGGTGGACGAGTCCGATATGCGCCGGGGCAAAGCGACCGCCAATGCGGCGTTTGGCAATGCAGCCAGCGTGCTGGTCGGGGATTTTATCTACACCCGTTCGTTCCAGATGATGACGGAACTGGGATCCATGAAGATCCTCAAACTGATGAGTGATGCGGTGAACGTGATCGCCGAAGGTGAAGTGCAGCAACTGATGAACTGCAACGATCCGGACACCACCGAAGAGAGTTACATGCAGGTCATCTACTCAAAAACCGCTCGTCTGTTCGAAGCCGCCACCCAAATTGGTGCCATTCTGACCGATTCATCGCAAGAGATCGAACTGGCTCTGCAGAACTATGGCAAGTACCTGGGCACTGCATTCCAGTTGATTGATGACGTGATGGATTACAGCTCTGACGGCGAAGAAATGGGCAAAAACGTCGGCGATGACCTCGCAGAAGGAAAACCGACACTGCCACTGCTGCACGCCATGCGTCATGGTAACGCCGAGCAAGCCACCATGATTCGGGAAGCGATAGAGAAAGCTAACGGAATGGAACGACTGAACGACATTCTGGCGGTTATGGACCAGGCCGGTTCTCTGGAGTACACCACGCAAAAAGCGCTGCAAGAAGCGGATAAAGCGATTGCCGAACTGGCGGTACTGCCCGACTCAGAATACAAACAAGCGTTGATCGCTCTGGCTCATTTGTCGGTCAACCGCAGCAAGTAACTCAGCGGTACGACATCCAGAGTAAAGGGGAGCCAGGCTCCCCTTTATGGTATCTGTGGCTCAGTAATAGCGTTCGCAGCCAGTGTGCAGTTGTGGGTTAAATTCGATCTCTCCGGCATCCACGGCCAGCTGCTCATGAGTGTCCTGTTTTTCCAGCAACACCGATTGAGTTTCACGGTCGACCACCAGTACGGTCCCCACACCTTGTGAACACTCCACCACCATGCCTTTTCTAATTTGCGCTATGTCCATCTCTCCCTCCCGCAACGCATGACTTGGGGTTCCCTTTAAGTTTACGCCATACACGATCATCAGGATCAAAAAAGCCGATCCACAGGATCGGCTTGCAACACACGGTTAGACTGGCTTATTTAACAAACTCAACACCGGTCTCGATGTCGCCTTGCAGCGTTGTCAACATACCTTCCAGCGCAGCTTGCTCATACTGGCTCAGGGCGCCATAACTTAGGATTTCATCCACCCCGTCTTTACCCAGTTTCACTGGCTGTGCAAAGAACGGCGCGTGTTGACCGTCACCTTCAACATAAGCACATTCCACCACTCCAGGTTCACCCTGAAGTGCTTTCACCAGAGACAGGCCAAAGCGACACGCCGCCTGACCCATAGACAGAGTTGCCGAGCCGCCGCCCGCTTTCGCTTCCACCACTTCGGTACCCGCATTCTGGATACGTTTGGTCAGAGCATCGATCTCTTCTGCGGTAAATTCAACGCCTTCGACCTGAGACAACAAAGGCAGAATTGTCACGCCCGAGTGGCCGCCGATCACAGGCACGCGGATCTCGCCTGGATCTTTGTCTTTCAGTTCAGCGACGAACGTTTCCGAGCGGATCACGTCCAGCGTTGTCACACCAAACAGTTTACGCTTGTCGTATACACCTGCTTTTTTCAGCACTTCAGCTGCGATTGGCACTGTGGTGTTGACTGGGTTCGTGATGATACCGATACACGCCGTTGGGCATACTACCGCGATCTTTTCCGCCAGTGATTTTACGATACCGGCATTCACATTAAACAGATCCGCACGATCCATACCCGGTTTACGCGCAACACCTGCAGAGATCAGGACCACGTCTGCACCTTCCAGTGCTGGCGTTGGATCTTCACCTGCGTAACCTTTGATCGATACAGGCGTTGGGATATGACTCAGATCGGCCGCCACACCTGGCGTAACCGGAGCAATGTCGTACAGGGCTAAATCAGAACCCGCAGGAAGGCGGTTTTTAAGAAGAAGGGCTAGGGCTTGACCGATGCCACCAGCGGCACCAATAACAGCTACTTTCATTGTAGTTCTCCTTGAGAGTAGATCTCTTATTACATTCTTGTAGGGCATTCTATATAAACAGCTGCACTCAACCTATAGCAATCACAAGTTGATTACAATCAATTAACGTCAGCTTTGCGACTTTGCGCAACTCCACTTTTTCGTGCTACACCGACAGCGGTGATTATCATATTAATTACCTTAATGACAAAGAGTTACATCGATAATTCTCAGTAAAGTGGTGAAAGTTTACAGTGATGTGTTAGACAGTTTTGCACCTGGGTTTGGCGCCGAGTGCATGACTATGCGAAAATATGCACCAACTGATTTTCCGAAGCAGAAGAAGAACTATGCGTAATTCAGAGAAACAAGATAATTTGGTCCGCGCGTTTAAAGCGCTGTTGAAAGAAGAGCGCTTTGGCTCTCAGGGCGACATTGTTGAAGCGCTCAAGCACGAAGGCTTTGAGAACATCAACCAGTCCAAAGTCTCACGTATGCTGACCAAATTTGGTGCAGTACGTACGCGCAATGCCAAAATGGAGATGGTTTACTGTCTGCCAGCCGAATTAGGCGTTCCGACGGTCTCCAGCTCGCTGCGTGAACTGGTACTGGATGTCGACCATAACCAAGCCCTGGTGGTCATTCACACTGGTCCGGGTGCGGCGCAGTTGATTGCCCGTCTGCTGGATTCACTCGGCAAGTCGGAAGGCATTCTGGGTGTCGTCGCGGGTGATGACACTATTTTCATTACCCCGACCCTGAACGTCACCACAGAGCAACTGTTTCAGTCCGTATGTGAACTGTTTGAATACACTGGATAAATTCCACTTTCCGCTCTTTCATATAAGTCACGCCAATTTTTTAACGCGTGACTTATATCACATCTTTAAAAATCAAAGGCTTGCTGGTTAGTTAATCATAAACTGATGATTAATAAGAGAATTAGACCATATTTTCGCCATGCAAATCTGCTTACATTTTAGCCCAATTCTCTATATTTCTTAACATCCTTGTAATTATCTGCCAATTTTTTGCTATTATTCAGGCACTTTTTCAACTCGCGGATTTGAAAAAGATGCCGTTTCCAGTATGGGAAACTCCCCCAGCGACTACACTTGCGGTGGGTTAATAATAAATAAAGGAAGGGAAATTCATGGCATTTAAAAATTTGATTAAGGTCGGTGCGATTGCAGCCGCAGTAATGGGTGCAGGCGCGGTTAACGCTCAGGAATTCATCACGATTGGTACAGGTTCCGTCACCGGCGTTTACTACCCGACTGGTGGGGCGATCTGTAAGCTGGTGAACAAAGGCCGTAAGGATCACAACATCCGTTGTTCGGTAGAGTCAACCGGCGGTTCGATCTACAACGTCAATACCATTCGCGCCGGCGAGCTGGATTTCGGTATCGTTCAGTCAGATTGGCAATACCACGGCTACAACGGCACCAGTAAGTTTGCCGAGCAAGGCCCATACAAAAAACTTCGCGCGATGTTCTCTCTGCACACCGAACCTTTTAACATCATCGCTCGTGCAGACTCAGGCATCGAGAATGTGACCGATCTGGCTGGCAAACGTGTCAACATCGGTAACCCAGGCTCAGGTGACCGCGCGACAATGGGTGTGGTGATGGAAGCCATGGGCTGGACCAACGACAGTTTCAAACTAGCGTCAGAGCTGAAAGGTTCTGAGCGCTCGCAAGCCCTGTGCGACAACAAAATCGACGCATTTATCTATATGGTTGGTCACCCGAACGGTTCGATTAAAGAGGCCACCACATCTTGTGACGCGAAACTGGTACCTGCGACAGGCCCACAGATCGACAAGATCGTCGCAGACAACCCATACTACGCTTACAGCACGGTTCCTGCCGGCATGTATCGTGGCACAGATAAAGACGTGAAGAGCTTTGGTGTTGCCGCCACTATGGTGACATCCACTGACGTGTCCGACGACGTGGCTTACAATGTGGCGAAAGCGGTATTCGAAAACTTTGATACCTTCAAACGTCTTCACCCGGCATTCGCCAACCTGAAAAAAGAAGACATGGTGAAAGCCGGGCTGTCTATCCCTCTGCATCCGGGTGCGGAAAAATACTACAAAGAAGTGGGTTTGCTGAAGTAATTCAGCCCTGCAGACGGGGAGGTCGCCAGGCCTCCCTACCATCCTCATACCTTTGGTTTTCTTCCTTTTGGAAAACCACCTTTCGTACAACCTGAGAAAACAACTTGCTCTCAATCCACTACACTGAGTAGTGGCAAAGTCGTGGTCCAAACACTGACAGGCAGGACCGTTTATAATAAGGATAAAGTACATGACGCAGACAAATCATTCGTCGCAAGATGTGCAAGACATGGTGGCTCAGTCCGATACCGGCGCCCGTAATCCAAGTGGCATTCCGGGCCGCATCTTGTGGTTTGTACCGCTGTGCTGGTCACTCTTCCAGCTTTGGTACGCTTCACCTCTACCGTTCATTTTTGACTTTGGTGTCCTCAATGACACCCAGGCTCGCTCTATTCATTTGACCTTCGCCATCTTTCTAGCGTTCACCGCCTATCCGGCGTTGAAGCACTCTTCCCGTGATCATATCCCTCTGATCGACTGGGTGCTGGCGCTGGCTGGCAGCTTCTCGGCGGCCTATATTTACCTGTTCTATGCGGAGCTGGCTGGGCGCTCTGGGGCCCCTACCACACTGGACATTGTCGTTTCAGTGATTGGTATGTTGCTGCTGCTTGAGGCCACCCGACGTGCGCTCGGTCCACCGTTGATGATCGTCGCCGCCGTCTTCCTGCTGTACACCTTCGGCGGCCCGTATATGCCCGATGTGATCGCCCACAAAGGGGCCAGCCTGAACAAAGCCATGTCACACTTGTGGCTGACGACCGAAGGGGTGTTTGGGGTTGCCCTGGGCGTCTCTACCTCGTTCGTGTTCCTGTTTGTTTTGTTTGGGGCCATGCTTGAGCGCGCAGGTGCTGGCGCCTACTTCATCAAAGTAGCGTTTTCCTTGTTAGGTCACATGCGTGGTGGCCCGGCCAAAGCCGCCGTGGTGGCCTCCGGTCTGTCTGGCCTAGTGTCTGGCTCCTCGATTGCGAACGTCGTGACCACCGGGACTTTCACCATTCCGCTGATGAAACGGGTCGGTTTTCCGGGCACCAAAGCTGGTGCTGTGGAAGTTGCCGCGTCCACCAATGGACAGCTCACACCACCGATCATGGGCGCTGCAGCCTTCTTAATGGTGGAATACGTGGGTATTTCTTACGTTGAAGTGATCAAAGCTGCGCTGCTGCCCGCGCTGATCTCCTACATCGCCCTGATCTACATCGTTCATCTGGAAGCATGCAAAGCGGGCATGACCGGCCTGCCACGTCGTCATAATCCGACGCTGCTGCAAAGCATGCTGTCATTTACCGGTACCATTTTGGGGCTGTGCGTGCTCAGCGCACTGGTTTACTATGGCGTGGGCTGGACCAAGGACGTCTTTGGCGCCGCCGCCACTCCGATTGTCACCACAGTGCTGCTTATCGCGTACGTGTTGCTGGTACGTATCTCATCGCGCTTTGCCCACGAGGGCGATATTGAAATCGACGCCGATATTCAAGAAGTGCCTGATTCCGGCCCGACGATCAAGTCAGGCCTGCATTACCTGCTCCCTATCGTGGTTCTGGTGTGGTGTCTGACCGTCGAGCGTTTCTCACCGGGTCTGTCCGCGTTCTGGGCAACCGTGTTTATGATCTTTATTCTGATCACCCAGCGTCCGTTGATGGCGATCTTTAACCAGAGCAACGACATGGGGGAACAGACCAAAGCCGGGTTTGTTGATCTGGCAGAGAGTCTGGTGTCCGGTGCGCGCAATATGATCGGCATCGGGGTGGCGACCGCCGCCGCTGGTACCGTCGTCGGTGTTGTAACCTTAACCGGTATTGGTCTGGTGATGACCGATTTCGTTGAGTTCATTTCTGGCGGTAGTGTGATCTTGATGCTGCTGTTTACCGCGGTGATCAGTTTGATTCTGGGCATGGGCCTGCCAACCACCGCTAACTACATCGTGGTGTCAACACTAATGGCTCCGGTGATCGTCACATTGGGCGCCCAGCACGGCATGATCATTCCGTTGATCGCGGTGCATCTGTTTGTGTTCTACTTCGGTATTTTGGCCGACGATACGCCTCCGGTAGGTCTGGCGGCCTTCGCCGCTGCCGCGATCGCCAAATCGGATCCGATCCGAACCGGTATTCAGGGTTTCACATACGATATCCGAACCGCCATTTTGCCGTTCATGTTCATCTTCAATACCCAGTTGTTGCTGATCGGCATCGACAGTTGGTGGCATCTGATGCTCACGGTGGTCTCCTCGATCATCGCCATGTTGATCTTCTCCGCAGCCACTCAGGGGTGGTGGTTCACCAAGAACCGCTGGTGGGAGACTCTGCTGCTTCTGGTTCTGACTTTTTCCTTCTTCCGTCCGGGCTTCTGGTGGGACATGGTGTACCCAGCGAAGGTTATTACCCCAGGCGTTGAGATAGCGCAAGTTGTCGAACAACTGCATGTAGGACAATCGCTGGAACTGAAAGTCAGTGGCGACAATCTCGAAGGTGAACACATTGAGAAAATCGTCAGCCTGCCGTTTGACGAACAGGCCACCAGCGCCAAAGCGCGTCTCAGCTCGATGGGACTGACTCTGACTCAAAGCGACGGCAAAATGCTGGTCGATATGGTGGAATTCGGTAGTCCAGCAGAAGCGGCCGGTATTGACTTTGATTGGGAGATCGAGTCGATCGTTCAAGAAGCAGATCGTCCGATGAAAGAGTGGGTGTTCATTCCGGCCTTGTTGATCTTGATCGCTCTGGGTCTGAATCAGAAACGTCGCGCACGTCGTATACCGGTCAGCGCATAACAAAATCAGGCTCCGCAAGCCGGAGCCTGACACAAAGGATCAAGTGGCACAAGCCACCCGACAAGAGAATGACCTATGTTTAAACAAATCCTGGTTCCCGTTGACCTCAATGAAAAAGGCTTTGCCGATAAAGCCGTTCAACTGGCGGTTTGGCACGCCAAACATTCCAACGCCGAAGTGCATCTTTTGACGGTATTACCGGGGATTCACATGTCGATGGTCGCAACTTACTTCCCCAAAGACGCTGCCAAGAAAATGAAAGCCGATGTGAAAGCCCAACTAAAACAGTTTGCGGAAAAGCAGATAGATGATGAGGTGGTGTACCAGATCCATGTGGCTGAAGGAAAAGCCTACCGAACCATCCTCGACTACGCGGACAAACTCGGTGCGGATCTTATCGTGATGCCAAGTCACAAGCGTTCCAAAATGGACAAAGTCATGCTTGGCTCTGTGGCCAGCAAAGTGGTTCAGAGCTCACCTATCAATGTGCTCGTGGTGAAACCACAGGGCTGAAACCAATCTGGCGCCAGTAGGCGCCTTTTTTATTCAGCGCTACATTAATAGTTTTTGCCTATTGATATTATTGAAATGTTCCATTTTATTTTATGAGAATGATTATCAATAATAGTCATATCGAGACAACCACTCATCAGGCATTCACTATGAAAAAAACGCTCAGTTTTGCAACGATTCATTTTACTATCGCATTCACCGTGGCGTACGTGCTGACCGGAGATATCATTGTAGGCAGCCTGATCGCGATGATTGAACCTATGGTCAACACGGTGGCGTTCTACTTTCACGAAAAAGCGTGGAACACATTTTCCTCACTAAAAACACTCGCCCGATCTGCACGGAGCAAAACCACCAGCTTCGCCGTGGTGCACTTCAGTGTGGCGTTTAGCGTGGTATACGTGTTGACTGGTGACGCATTTGTCGGTGGCATCATGGCGGCGATTGAACCAACCATTAATACCTGTGCGTACTATTTCCATGAGACCTTCTGGCAACGTAAGCAGTCATCAAAACAGTCATTCAGTCTGGTTTGCACGCACTGATCTCTACACTGGGTAGTGCGTTACACACTGATTTTCGCTCAGGCCGATGTACAAACGCCGGCTCTGACCGTCGAGCATGATTTCCAGCAGATAGAGCTGCTCGGGCATCGGATGAAGAGGGTCAACATAGATCGGCGCCTCAACCTGAAACAGTGCACTGGCGTGGTCGCTGCGAACATCTATCGGCAACTGATAAGTCATGCCGTTAAACTTGACGGACGCTGAGACCAGGCCAGGGGTGTAGGTCTGATAGTGCAAGTCGACCAGAAATTCACACCCGCCCCCATAATGCCAGATTTGTTCCGTGGTAATGTGTTCAAGACGCACATGGCGGATAAACTGCAAATACGGCACTTGCCAAACCCCGATGCGCGCATCACTAATCCGGTAAGCACTTTCTCCCAACGGGCAGAGCGGCGTGGCTGGCTCGTCATCGATCAGCCAGTCATCTTCTTCTTGGAGAAACAGAATTTCAAACCGGTTGCGGCCACGCTGCAGATACGGCCGAATGTCCTTGCGATACTCATTGTGGGTCGCGTCACAATCAAACACCGCCACGCCGTTAACGCGAACTTCGGCATGAAAATCGATCCCCGTCATCACCAGATCCACGGCTGGAAACGCCAGCATAGCGTCATCAACCTCAATGTCGTGCATCAGGTGCCATTCTTGACGGGCAATGTCCGCTTCACTCAGCGATGATGGCAGGACACGGCTCAGCGGTCCGGGAAACGTGATGTCGTCCTGAGGAATGGAGAGATCGGTGAGCGGAGAAAGTTGCCAGAGACCGGCCAATGTTAGCTGCATGATATCAAAACATCGTTGAATGAAAGGTTAAAAGTATAATGAATCTCATTCCATAAGGACATGAGTTTGTCGACAGACAAAAAAATACCAGCCGACATCGGCTGGTATCCATTGATTTTCGACCAAGACAATTAAGCGTCTTCTTCGTCCTCATCTTCGTCGCTGTACAGGGCATCTTCACCTTCGTAGTAGGTACCCCATCCGTCGTAGATGATGTCGTATTTTTCGGCAAGGTGAATCAGTTTTTCCGCCTGAGCGTCAATCGCTTCAGCATTCAGGGCCGATTCCATAGTCGCGTCGCAACACAAAAGTTTGTTGCCGTCTTCATCTTCAGTTTCTTCCGCTTCAAGTACTTCGAACCCCATCTTAAATGCTTCGACGACCGCTTTTTCCAGCGTATCAAAGTCTTCCGCAAACAGGTGGTGTTCGATCTCATACAGCGCATCTGGATCACTGCCATCTTCCAACAAGGCCTGAATGATGTCGCGAGTATCTTCTTTTTGAATCTCGATCAGTTCTTCCACAGACATGTATTCATCTTCATGCGACATAAGGTGCTCCAGACAGTAAAAAAGGATCATTTGAATTGCGACGAAATATGGCATGGATCGCGTGGAATTACCACCTCGAAACCCGAATGATCCGGATCTTTAGCGCACCAGGCGCGCAGAGCGGAAAAGAACCGCGTGCAAACACACAAAAAATTAACATTTTTAGCCAAAATGACGCATTCAGAGTTTTATTTTGCGGTCAAAACCACATCGGATGGCGAAAAAGTGCGTGAATATCAGTTCAGGATGAATACAGCTCTCACCCACTTATCTGCATAAAATTTAGATAAAGCTTGCTATTCATCTCAAATATTGAATAACTATTCTCATTTACATTGAGATCTACGCTATTGCACCTTGGGCCAAGTACGCATAGTCACGCATTTTCCCCAACCGGCACCAAAACACATAAAATTTCAATAATAATCAAAAAAACACATCGTATAAAAATATACACCAACAAAAAACACAAAATTTAGATAAAAGCTTCAATTAATCAACTTGCATCTTCCCGTTAAGCTTGTCATAAATACGGGCTGGAATAAGAGTAAGGATACAAAATGAGTAAGTTGTACGTTGGATCTGAAGTCGGTCAACTGCGCCGAGTGCTGCTGAATCGCCCAGAACGCGCCCTCACCCACTTAACACCATCAAACTGCCATGAGCTGTTGTTTGATGATGTACTGGCGGTCGAAGCGGCAGGCAAAGAGCATGATGCCTTCGCCGACACCTTACGTGCTCAGGACGTGGAAGTTCTGCTGCTGCACGATCTGTTGGTGGAAACTTTGGCCATCGCAGAAGCCAAACAGTGGCTGCTCGACACCCAGATTTCTGATTTCCGTTACGGCCCAACCTTTGCCAGCGAACTGCGTCGTTATCTGTCAGAAATGGATAATGAGCATCTGGCCACCGTCTTACTGGGTGGTCTGGCGTATTCTGAACTTAAGCTGGATTCCGCCTCAATGCTACCTCGCATGCACCGTCCACTAGATTTCGTCATTGAACCGCTACCCAATCATCTGTTTACCCGTGATACATCTTGCTGGGTCTACGGTGGCGTGTCACTCAATCCAATGATGAAACCGGCTCGTCAACGTGAAACCAACCATTTGCGGGCGATCTACCGCTGGCACCCGGTCTTTGCCGGCCAGGACTTCATTAAGTACTTCGGTGATGAAGATTTGCATTACGACAACGCCAACATTGAAGGCGGCGACGTACTGGTGATTGGTAATGGAGCTGTCTTGATTGGTATTTCCGAGCGCACCACTCCGCAAGGAGTTGAGAACCTGGCGGCCAACCTATTCCGTCATGGACAAGCCAAAGAAGTGATCGCAGTGGAACTGCCAAAACACCGTTCGTGCATGCACCTGGATACAGTAATGACTCACATGGACATTGATACGTTCTCGGTGTATCCGGAAATCATGCGCAAAGATCTCGCGACCTGGCGTCTGACGCCTAAAGACGATGGCACCATCCAGGCGCAGAGCGCACCGAGCTACGTGCACGCAATCGAAGAGGCGCTGGGACTGGATTACCTCAAAATCATCACCACCGGCGGTGACAATTACGAAGCGGAACGTGAGCAATGGAATGACGCCAACAACGTACTCACCGTCAAACCGGGTGTGGTAATTGGCTACGAGCGCAATGTCTACACCAACGAGAAGTATGATAAAGCCGGCATTCAGGTTCTGACCATCCCGGGCAACGAGCTGGGCCGTGGCCGTGGTGGTGCGCGTTGTATGAGCTGCCCTATCGAGCGGGACGACATCTGACTCCTGACAGGCTCTGAACGAAAAAAAAGCTGCGCTCTGCGCAGCTTTTTTGTTATTCCGTTCCGCCGACGGTCAGCGAGTCGAGTTTCAGCGTCGGTTGTCCAACCCCCACAGGCACACTCTGCCCGGCTTTGCCGCAAACACCCACGCCCCGATCAATGCTGAGATCGTTGCCCACCATCGATACCTGCTGCATCGCTTCAATGCCCGAGCCAATTAACGTCGCGCCTTTCACCGGACGGGTAATTTTTCCGTCTTCAATCAAATACGCTTCAGAGGCAGAGAAAACAAATTTACCAGACGTGATGTCCACCTGGCCCCCACCAAAATTCGGCGCATACAGGCCTTTTTTCACCGTCGAGATGATCTCTTCCGGCGTGTGCTGACCTGGCAGCATGTAGGTATTGGTCATGCGCGGCATCGGCAGGTGAGCATAAGACTCACGACGGCCATTACCCGTCGGTGCGACACCCATCAGGCGCGCATTCAGTTTGTCCTGCATGTACCCTTTGAGCACCCCGTTTTCAATCAGCGTGTTGTACTGGCCGTTGACTCCTTCATCATCGATGTTGAGTGAGCCTCGCAGATCCGTCAAAGTGCCGTCATCCACAATGGTACACAGATCTGAGGTGACTTTCTGGCCCATCTTGCCGGAAAAGACCGACGATTCCTTGCGGTTAAAGTCCCCTTCCAGGCCGTGTCCGACAGCTTCGTGCAGCAGTACTCCCGGCCAACCAGAACCCAATACAACTGGCATCGCCCCCGCAGGCGCGGCGTCGGCTTCCAGATTCACCAGCGCCATTCGGATCGCTTCGTCTGCGTACTGGTACGCAATCTGACTGCCGTTGAGATCCGAGAGGAAATAATTGTAATCGAAGCGACCACCACCACCGGCGCTGCCGCGCTCACGACGATCGCCTTTTTGTGCCAGCACGCTGATCGACAAACGCACCAGCGGACGGATATCGCCAGCATAGGTTCCGTCGGTTGCAGCCACCAGCACCTGTTCATGGACACCACTGAGGCTGACTGACACTTCTTTAATTAACGGTTCTTTGGTCCGGATGTACGCATCCAGCGCTTTCAGAAGTTGAGTTTTCTGTTGTTTCTCCCAACATTCTAACGGGTTAACAGCCGCGTACACCTGTTGGTTATCATGACGGCGAAACGCCTGCAATTGACCATTCTGGCCTTGTTGTGCAATCCCCCGGGCGGCCTGGGCACTTTGTTTTAACCCTTCAAGTTGAATCTGATCAGAGTAGGCAAAGCCGGTTTTCTCGCCGGAGACAGCGCGGACACCAACGCCACAATCAATATTGAATGAACCATCTTTGATGATGCTGTCTTCCAGTACCAGAGACTCGTGCCAGCTGGATTGAAAATAGATGTCAGCGTAGTCTACAGCGCGGGTCGTGATGCTTGCCAGAGTCGCGGCAACGTCCTGCTCTGTCAGACCGGCCGGTTTCAGGAGTGCATCTTCAATGCGGTTAATCGTCATATTCTGCTCTTATTTAGGTTGAAACTGATTGGCGAAACGGCGATGTTGCTGAACCGGCATGGCGGTTCGAAGCTTATCGACCTGCGCCAGGTCGATGTCGGCGATGCCTACACCTGCCTGCCGGCCAAGATCGGTGACTTTCTCACCCCAGGGTGTAATCACCATTGAATGTCCCCAGGTTTCTCTGCCCCCCTGGTGGGTGCCTGTCTGATTAACGGCGACCACCCAGCACTGCGTCTCAATCGCTCGGGCACGCAACAGCGTTTCCCAATGCGCCTCACCGGTGACCGCGGTAAACGCCGCTGGAACAAGCAGGATCTGAGCACCCAAATCCACCAGCTCCGCATACAAATGGGGGAAACGCACATCATAACAGATTGACAGACCAAGTTTGCCAAAAGGTGTCGAGGTGGTACTCACCTGATTACCCGGTATAAAGGTTTCCGACTCCCGATAATGTTGGTGGCCATCGGCGACATCGACATCAAACATATGCAGTTTATCATAGTACGCTACGGGTTCCCCGAGCGAATTGATCACCACACACGTGGTGCTGACGCCCTCCGCCCGGCGCACTGGCATACTGCCAACCACGATCCAGATGGCATGCTGGCGCGCCAGAGCCGCCATCGCCCCGAATAGTGGCCCGTCACCAAGTGGATAGGCGTGACGGTGATAATCGGCTCGCGAGCCAAACACCAGTGCATTCTCTGGCAATACCACCCATTGGGCGCCTTGCGCCACCAATCCGGGCAGCTGCGCCGCCACAAAGTCAATATTTTGCTCAGGGCCCGCACCTGAGGTCATCTGGATCAATCCGACGCGCTCCATGCGTCCTCCTTACTCTTTACTTTTAAGCCGCAGTGATTCCGGCAGTTTAAACTCACCTTTACTGCGCGACAGTTCTTTTACCGTCGGCGAGTCCAACGGCCCTTTCACTTCATAATCTACCTGAGTAAAGACTTCCACAACAGGGGAAAGCACCGTGGTTATGGCCAGCACATACAACGCCGTCTGCGGTGTCACTGCAAACGCGGTTAATACCGGTATGCCGGAGGTAATATCCGGCGTGAAGTTAACTTCGGCATCCACCATCCGGGTATTAAGGTTGGCCATGCCTTTGATCTTCATCTCGCCCGCCACCGCGTCCATCTTAATGTCATTAGTGACAAAAATGCCGTTGCGGATCTCACCGCTGCCGGAAATCGAGTTGAACGCCATGCCTTTGTCAAACACGTCGGAAAAATCGAGTTGCATCTTGCGAATGATCGAATCCAGACTGAACAGACCGAGCAGACGCGCCGCACCGCTGACATCCGACACCATGCCTTTGCCCAGTTTGGTTTTGATGTTGCCTTTGAGCGTATCAACCCTCATCGACCAGGGCGCGCCATCCCAGTCGATATTACCGGACAGCTCAAACGGAGCCTGTTGGATGCCGGAGCTGATGCCGAAACGCTCCATCAACTCTGAGTTATTCTGCCCTTGCATATCAAGGTTGAAATTGGTGTGGCTACTGGTATCGGTCAGTGACCAGGCGCCTTGGATCGCCACTTTGTTGTTGCCACTTTGCAGCGTCAGTTGTTTCCACTCCAGTTGATCGCCAGTGCGCTGCAAATCCATCGTCAACTTGCCCACCTTGTAGCCCTGCAACCAGAAATCGTCGATATTCAGAGTCAGGTTGGGCATCAGATCGTGAAACTCGCGATCAAAGTCAGAGATCAGTGATGCCCCCTCTTCCTGACCCCGGAACAGGCTGGTTTCTGACTTCTGCTTGTTCTCCAGCTCAGGAATGTACACATGCAGGCGTTCCAGAACCACACTCAGATCGTAGGGCTGCAGGTAGCTGGCTTCGCCTTTGGCTTCCTGACTGTCCAGCGACATATACCAGGTGAGGTTCTTCTTACGAGCATCAAAGTTAACGTCGTGCCAGTCGATCCCGCCCAGCGTCAGCTCCGCAACGTTGACATCAACCCGTTCAGGCAATGGTATTTCCACAGCCTCTGCCTTCTGCTGCTGTG
This sequence comes from Vibrio sp. V38_P2S17PM301, assembly GCF_009904845.1. Lineage (NCBI taxonomy): Bacteria > Pseudomonadati > Pseudomonadota > Gammaproteobacteria > Vibrionales > Vibrionaceae > Vibrio > Vibrio sp. V38_P2S17PM301. Next base: position 31,067 of record NZ_WXWO01000002.1, read on the forward strand.
ACGACGCCGTTTGAGCGTCAGACGAATGACCCAGTAGGGCCAGCCACTCATCCAGGTTCAACTTATCGGTACGCACTTGCGCCTGATGCCCCACCACCGGGCTGATCTTAAAACTGCCACTGCCCAGCACCAGGTTGGTGGCTTGCAACACCGGCTTATCTTTGCTGATGTCGATTTCCGCCTGATATTTGGCCGACGGCAGCGACAACCGGGCGGTGACTGATTGTTGATTACCTGATGCCTGCAAACGCGCTTTGCCCGCAGTGCCTGCGTCTCGATTGAGTGGATAGGGGTAACGGCTGCTCAGTTGACGTAAATCCGCCTGCGTATCAATTTGATAAGTGAAGCCGACATCATTGAGCTGAATATTGAGATCCATCGTCCACGGCGCATGTCCCGTCAGTGGCTGCGTCCAGCGAGACCCCAGATAAGGGCTGAGTGGCTTGATCTTCCAGTCGCCCAATACATCGATATTCACGTCATATCCGTTCGCCGCACTTTCACCTTTGAAGTCAATAGAGACGGGCTGCTTGAGCAAGCCAGCGGCCAGCCCCGCGGCCTGGACCACGTCGTTGTCAAAGCGGATCCGACCCGAAACTTTTTCCAGCGTCATCGCCGGTGCATCGATTTCCACATGATTGCCTGTCAGATCAGCCCAGCCCCAGGCGCGCGGCTCATTATCGCCGTCAAATGGAATATTGAGCTGAAACGCAGATTTGACCTCACCATCCACCTGCACTGCGGTCAGTGCTGCGCCCACCGAGTCCACCAGCGGCGTGGCGGTCATGTAATCGCGTAAATCGTTCCCTTGCGCCGTGGCACTGGCTTCAATCTCAATGTGCCCCCCTTCCGCCAGTTCGGGAATGCGGCCAGTGATCCGCTGCGCTTTCACGTTCATCAGCGTGGCGTCATGCGAATCGAGGTACATGGCATCGTTGTGGAACAACAGATCCAGTTGCAGGTCGGTGATTGGCGGCCAGGCCGTATCAAAACTGAACTTGGCGTGCTTCAGACCCACCCACGCCTGAAAGACACCATTATGCTCATGATAGGGGAAATCATTGAGTGCGCCGTACCATACCAGCTTGGCGGTATCGACCTGACCGGCCTGTATTGCGGTCGAGAGATAATCGGTCAGCGTGCGTCCTAACGCCAGCGTGGGCAAATAACGCCAGGTCTGACCGGCGTTGTACAGATCCGCTTCAGCATAGAAAGACAAAAACGGACTCTGCTCCTCAGGAAAATCAAGACGAAACGCCCCCAATACCTGTAAATCCGAGGTTGCGACCGTGACTTTATCAGCCCACAACGACCAGCCGCTGGTCTGCTTTTGCCAGACGATGTTTACTGCGCCTTGCTTAATATTGAGCGGAGCCTGGAAGACCTCGCCATACGGCAACACATCATCAATTAATGATAATCGGGCGTGCGCCTGGCGGGCATTCCCGGCCAGGGTGGCCGACAGGTGATGCAGTTCAGGCAGTAGTTGCCATTGTGCCAGCGCTCCGTCACTCAAACGCGCCGAGTATTGCAAAGAATCGCGGTCTTTCCCCATGGCGATGCGCAAGTCTTCAACCAGTCCCCCCGGCTGGAGCTGATCAATCAACAGCGAGGTTTGGTCAGAGTCAGGTGCCAACTTCACCAGCGGAGCGATCGCAGCCAGATCCAGTTGCGAGACGTTCAGACGCCATTTGTCCGGTTGCCAGTTAAACGCCACATCCAATTCCGGCCATGCTTTGTCATCGGTGCGTACTCGTAGTGAATGCCCGCTTACTTGCCAGCCTTTTTGCGAAGGAACCAATTGGAATATGCCGGATTCGAGCATCAGGTCATGACGCGTTCCTTCCTGCCAGCTGATGTCTGACGGCTTTAACTCGACATACGCATCCTGCGGATGACTGTGCTCAAGCGTGACCCAACTGTTGAAGCTGATTTGACCATTGTCAATGCCCGTCTGTGTCTGCAGATAGGTGGTCAGCCACGGCGTAATGCGCAGATTCTCGGCCCCGACATAAAACTCACCGGACACATCCTGCAACGAGCCATGGTCAATAAAATCAGCGTTCACCGACAGCGAGTTGATGTGTTTTTCCGCAATGCTGACCACCCCTTCAGCGCGATGGCGGCGGCCACTGTTCTTCCAGCGCAGCTTCTCAATATCGAGCTGGCGCTCTTCGCCGGCCACAGAACGGTACTGAATCGCGGAATGGAGCAGAGAAAAGTCATCCAACTGGCGCAAGAACAAGTTATCCAGACGTTGCAGTACCCGGTTGTCTTTGCTGTCAGTGGCATCAGATTGACGCTGAGAGAACAGATCGACGCGGCGCAAATCCAGTTTCAGCTGGTAGGTCGTCAGTTCAGCAATCACCGGCTGCATCTGCATCAGCGACTGGATCAGGTCAAACTCAATTTCAATTTTGTCGGCCGAAAAACCGACGGTTGAGCCCTCTGGCTGCTCTGCCTTCAGGCCCTGAAGGGAAATGGATGGGTGTGTGTTACGCCAGAATCCACTGACATTATCAATATGAAATTCAAGCCCGGTGGCTTCATTGACCATGTTCTGAATCTGAACTTGATAGCGGTTGAGCTCAGGTAACATGATCCGCAAAGCGGTCACAGCCACGGCAAGCGTCACCAGTAAAGTGACGACTAACCAAAGAAGAAAACGCGATAAGCGGGTAACACCAGGATTCACACAATTTCCATCACATCATAACCACATCAAACTGTTCCTGACTGTAAAGTGGCTCCGCCTGGATACGCACTTCCTTGCCAATAAACACTTCCAGTTCCGCCAGCGCATGAGATTCGTCGCCCTGCAACGTGTCCGCGACGGCCGGTGAGGCGTACACCACAAACTTGTCGGCATCGTAAGCACGATTGACCCGGGTGATTTCACGCAGGACTTCATAGCACACAGTTTCCACGGTTTTAACGCTGCCACGCCCCTCACAAGTTGGACAAGTAGAACACAGCACATGTTCAATACTTTCGCGGGTACGTTTACGGGTCATTTCAACCAGGCCAAGCTGGGTAAAGCCGTTGATGTTGGTTTTCACCCGATCTTTACTCAAGGCGGCTTCCAGTGAGGTAAGTACCCGCTTACGGTGCTCATCCGATGCCATATCGATAAAATCGATGATGATGATGCCACCTAGGTTACGCAAACGCAGTTGACGCGCGATCGCCTGCGTCGCCTCGACATTGGTATTGAAGATGGTTTCTTCTAGATTCCGCCGCCCGACAAACGCACCGGTGTTGATGTCGACCGTGGTCATGGCTTCGGTTTGATCAATGATCAGATAACCACCGGATTTGAGTTCCACCTTCCGCTCCAGCGAACGTTGGATCTCATTCTCGGTGTCGTACATATCGAAAATCGGCTTGTCGCCTTCGTACAATTCCAGCTTATCGGTCAGCTCAGGGACGTATTCGGAGGTAAATTCTTGTAGGTTTTCATACTCCGTACGTGAGTCGACCAGAATTTTTGTCAGGTCTGTACCGACAAAGTCGCGCAGGATACGCTGAGACAATCCAAGCTCACCATATAATGTCGAACGGGTTTTGTATTTAGAGCGGCGCTCCATCACTTTCGACCACAGGCGTTTCAGAAACGCCGCGTCCTGAGAGAGCTCTTTATCAAATGCGCCTTCTGCCGCAGTACGGATGATAAAACCGCCGTGCTCATCGCAGTAGTTCATCACCACTTTCTTCAGGCGTTCGCGCTCTTCTTCGCTTTCAATTCGCTGCGAGACACCAACATGGCTGGCGCCTGGCATGAAGACCAGATAACGGGAAGGCAGAGTGATGTCCGTGGTCAACCGTGCCCCTTTGGTACCGAGCGGATCTTTGACCACCTGGACCACGATATCCTGTCCCTGACGAACCAGTTCGGAGATATCGCGGACCTGAAATTGCTGCTTTTCGTTTTCAGCCACGCATTCGGTGTGAGGGACAATATCAGAGGCGTGAAGAAACGCCGCTTTGTCTAAACCGATATCCACAAAAGCGGCCTGCATACCCGGCAGAACCCGGCTCACTTTCCCTTTGTAGATGTTGCCAACAATGCCTCGTTTTGCTTCACGTTCAATATGGATTTCCTGAAGGACGCCGCCTTCAATCATGGCCACACGAGTTTCACTCGGGGTCACGTTAATCAGCAGTTCTGCACTCATGAGAGCACCTCAATTTTTAATTTATAAGAATTCGCGCAGAAGCTGGTCAGTTTCAAATAGAGGTAAACCCACAACAGCGTAAAAGCTGCCCTCAATTCTGGTTACAAATTTTCCACCCAGTCCTTGTATGCCGTAACTGCCAGCTTTATCGCATGGCTCACCCGTTTGCCAGTATTGTTCAATTTCTTTTTCAGACAAGGGTTTGAACCACACATCGGTCGTCACAACGACCGATTTATGCATCTGTTTATTGGCCACGGTGACCGCGGTCATCACCTGGTGGCGTGTATCGGATAACCCCAGCAGCATACGCTTGGCATCGGCCAGGTCGAGCGGTTTTTCCAACACCTCATCGCCCTGAACGACGATGGTGTCGGAGCCAATCACCACCGGGGCTGCCATCACAGCCCCTGCCAGCGTCACTCCCGCCAGCGCTTTGTCTTGCGACAAGCGGCGCACGTAATCCAGTGGCGCTTCGCCGGGCTGCCGCTGCTCTTCCACATCCGTGGTCATTACCTGAAACTGATAGCCAAGCTGAGCCAGCAGTTCTTTACGCCGCGGAGAGCCGGACGCTAATACTATATTCATTATCTTACATGCCAGTGACGTCGAATGCGACGCAGCAACAGGAATAACCACGGCCAAAGAATGCAGTTAACCAGCCCGCTCCACAGCGACATAGTGTTAAACGTGATGTCTCGGATCAGGTATTCACCACCGAAAATCAGTACATCCAGTAACATCGACAGCAAAGCAATCACCAATGCTTGCTGCCACAGTGCCATGTTACGCAGCACCAGAAAGTTTAATGCCACCAGATAGACCACAATCGACATCATCATGCCGCGAATGCCCAGCGTTGAGCCCAGCAGCACGTCCCACAACAACCCCAGAATCAGCGCAGTACCGACATTGACACGATGTGGCAGTGCCAGCACCCAATAGCAGGTCACCAGCAGCAACCAGGACGGTCGAACCAAATCCAGCACGCCCGGCCAGGGAATGGTCTGTAGCACCAACGCGATCAGAAAGGTCAGCCAAATTGCCAGGCGGCTGCTTAACGTATTATTGCCCATCTTGCGCCTCCGGCTGAGCTTGTGGCGGCTCATTGCTGGTTGTCAGACCGGCCGCTTCAGGTTTCGAGCCATTGGGCCATATCAGCAGTAGGTATCGCAAACGTTCGAAATCCACCACCGGATCCGCCTCAATGGACGCAAACTCGCGCTGAGTGTCTCGCTCGACTTTCGAAACATGTGCCACCGGATAACCTTCCGGGTACACGCCGCCCAGTCCAGAGCTCACCAATAGGTCGCCCTGTTGAATGTCGGTGCTGGTTGGAATATGTTCAAGCTGAATCTGGTCAATTTTCCCATTACCGGATGCGATCACCCGGATATCATTGCGTATCACTTGCACAGGAATGGCACTGTTGCTGTCGGTCAACAGCAGTACCCGACTATTGTGCGCCGACACAAATGTTACCTGACCCACAATGCCTTTTTCATTGATCACTGGCTGCCCAACGTATACGCCATCAATCTGACCTTTGTCGATCACCACCTGATGACGATATGGGGAGGTATCCACCGCCATCACTTCCGTCACCACTTTTCTCTCATCACGGACAAACGACGAGCCCAGCAGTTTACGAAAACGCTGGTTTTCCTCCCGGTACTGGTCCAACAGGATCAGCTCACTTTTGAGGCGCAGCACTTCCTGTTTCAGTCCACGATTGGATTCCATCAGTTCCTGACGGGAGTTGAGTCGCTCATAAAAATCGTCAAACATCACCCGGGGAAGATCGGCCGCGTACTGGATTGGCGCGACCAGGCTGTTGAGCAAAAAGCGTACGTTGGCGAAAGCACCTAAACGACTATCAGCCAGCATAAGGCTGGCTGATACGATGACCGCAAGAAACAGGCGAAGTTGCAGGGAAGGTCCTCTGCCAAAAATCGGCTTCATCTATAGAGATCCCCTATTCCGGTTTCAGGATCCGGCGCTCGGTCAGCCCGGATCGACATCGTTATTATTCTTCGCTAAAGAGATCGCCACCGTGCATGTCGATCATTTCCAGCGCTTTACCACCGCCACGAGCCACACAAGTGAGGGGATCTTCAGCAATAACAACCGGAATACCTGTTTCTTCCGTCAGCAGACGGTCGATGTCTTTCAGCAAAGCACCACCACCGGTCAGTACCATGCCGTTTTCTGAAATGTCGGACGCCAGTTCAGGCGGACACTGTTCCAGCGCAACCATCACCGCGGAGACGATGCCCGTCAGAGGCTCTTGCAACGCTTCCAGAATTTCGTTTGAGTTGAGGCTGAAACTGCGTGGCACACCTTCTGCTAGGTTACGGCCGCGCACTTCAATTTCCTGAACTTCATCACCCGGGTATGCCGAGCCGATTTCATGTTTGATCTTTTCTGCGGTCGCTTCACCAATCAGACTACCGTAGTTACGGCGAACATAATTGATGATAGCTTCATCAAAACGGTCACCACCGATACGCACTGAGGAGGAATACACCACACCGTTCAGCGAGATCACCGCCACTTCCGTCGTACCGCCACCGATATCGACCACCATAGAACCGGTCGGTTCTGAAACACGCAGGCCAGCACCGATCGCGGCCGCCATTGGCTCATCGATTAAGTACACTTCACGTGCACCAGCGCCCAGTGCCGATTCACGAATCGCACGGCGCTCTACCTGAGTGGAGCCACAAGGCACACACACCAGTACGCGCGGGCTTGGTTTCAAAATGCTGTTGTCATGCACCTGTTTAATGAAGTGTTGCAGCATTTTTTCCGTAACATAAAAGTCGGCGATCACACCGTCTTTCATTGGACGAATAGCAGAAATATTACCCGGCGTACGGCCCAGCATCTGCTTGGCGGCATGACCAACTGCGGCTACACTTTTTCCCGTCCGGTTACGGTCCTGACGGATGGCGACTACTGAGGGTTCGTCCAGAACAATGCCCTGTCCTTTAACATAAATAAGAGTGTTGGCAGTACCTAAATCAATCGATAGGTCATTTGAAAACATGCCACGAAGTTTTTTGAACATATTTCTTCGCTCGTCCTGCAAGAATTAGAAGATGAAAATTGCACTAAATGTACCAATGCCTCGCCATCACAGCAAGGCATTGAAGCGGAAACATGGGCTGAAACACTCAATTTCTAACAGATTCCTAACCTAATCGGAAAAATCTGCCTTGATCGCGTAGCAATCCGCTGCGCCGGGTGTGACGCAGGCAACGCATACGCTTATGACCGGCGGTGAATATCATCGCGCTCGGAAAGATGGCTATCAGGCGGCCTTATGAATCAGCACTGCTCAGCATTCGAGGTGATAATTTGAGGTGGTTCGCCCGCACTTGAGGGCTGCACGTAGCGCACGACACAGGCTTTTTCGCTATCGTCACGAAATCCATAGCTAATCGATGTGGCCGACGTCGACACCACCCGCCAGGTAGCGGTGTCGCTCAGACCCGCCACCGCGTGACCAATTCCGGCTGACGTGGCTGCCGGATAACCAAACACCATCTCGACCACTTGCGAGCCCGAATTCAGGCTCATAGTGACTGCAGATCGCGTTGCCTGCGGAGCCTGTTCAGCCTGTGCATGCACAACGCCGGCTGCGTTTTGCATAGCACTTTTGAGTCCCTCTAATGCCGACATTCGAGCCTCAGAATGAAGATTCAAAAAGCGCGGGGCGGCGATCACCGTCAGAATTCCCAGGATCATCAGCATCACCGTCAGTTTTATCAGGCTAAATCCCAAGTGTTGATTCATTGGCACGTTTCCTCGGCTCGCAGTTGATAATCCGCTGACTGTCAGTGGCGAACACACGAACCACGTTGACGCCACCTCAGAAGGCATGCCCGCACCCTAACAAAAAATCGCGGAGCATCATACCGCTCGAGGCTGATTGTTATGAGCAGCGTTCCACGCTCGCAGCTGGAAACGCACTACCATTCGAAACCCAGAGTGACAACCCGCACAGTATAAGGCACCACTGATGGGGCTATTTGCGCCGCCAGCGGTTTCGTCTACCGGGCTGGACTTTCGCGCTACTGGTGTCACGCCGTGTGACCGGGGTTGGGCTGATTTCAGGCAACATGGGCGTTTCCGCCGCCAGATAACGCCCCTGCAACCCATCCACCCCAAGGCTGATAAGCACATCCTGCTCTTCCCTGCTGTCGACGCCTACCGCGATAACCTGAGTTTTCAGTCCTTTACAGGCGCCAATCAGGCTGCGGACAAATAACTGATTTTCATGGCGTTGATCGATCTGTTTGATCAAACTGCGATGCAGCTTAAGGAAGTCCACTTTAAGATCTTTCAGATAATAGGTACTGACGATCGAGCGCCCGGCCTGACCGACACACACTTTGCAACCGATACCAGCGATCATTCGGATCACCGGGCGCATGTAATCAAGATGTTTGACCAGACGGGCCTCCGAAAACTCAAACGTCAGCATGCCACGCAGATCCATTGGCAACTGCAGCAGCTCATCGCGGAACCATTTAAAGTAAGATTTATCCGCAAATGGCTGGACATACAGATTCACCGATAGCGGCTTACGCTGTGGCGACTGTTTGATATGGCGGATCACAGAGATCAATACCGTTTTATCCAGCATGGTTTCATAACCCACCGATTCGATCGCAGCATTAAATCGGGACGCTTTCAGGATCCCGCGCTCCGGATCATCAATGCGGGCAAACAGCTCATGGTGTTCTAACTGTAACTCTTTGTGTGACGTTAACAGGTAGCACGGTTGCTGATAGATTTGCAGCTTACTGGGAGTCAGCACTTGATCAAACAAGGTCCGCCAACGGACACTGCCACGTTCCAGATTGGCGTTGGCGCTTTTCTGAAAACGACTCCAGGTGTTGATTCGTTGCAGCTGCGCACTTTTCAGCGCCGTTTCGGCTTCATCAAGAATGCGCCCTCTGCGCTCCCCTTCCTGATACATACTGACCCCGATGTGGCACCAGTCCTCAGCGTCAATCGGAGGCGGAGGTGTGATCTTTTCCAGTTGTTTAAGGCAGTTAGAGGCAATGGTAGCGACTTCTTTCGCGCCCTGATGTGGAATAAAAATAGCGAAGTCGGCATCGTAATAACGCGACAGAATCACGTCCGGGTAACGCTGCAGAACATTCGACAACCCCTCACCGACATCGACAATGAAATCATCGGCGGCTTTCTTACCGTTTTCCTCGCACAAGGAATCCCAGTCATTGATGCGCAATAGCATCACCCCGCCGTAGGCTCCGCTTTCGGACAGAGTTGACTCGAGTTTACTGTCAAACAACACCCGGTTCGCGGTACCGGTCAGTTGATCGAGAAATGTCTGTGAACGAATAAACGTATCAAAGCGGCTGCGCTCTTGCCGCGCGTCCTGCAATTCTTCGATCAGCATATCCAAGGCTTCACTGGCGGTGTATGGCCATTCGCGCTCATCGCCTTTGGCGTGCTCTTCGACTCGACCAGCTAGGATCATCCGCCCACGCTCTTCCAGCAGCTCAGAGCCGTATAACTGCTCCTTCAGCCACTTAACGCCTCGCATCAGACAGAAAATCACCAAAGCCACCGCGAGTGTAATAGACCACAATGCCTCGAGTGAGTAACTGTAACCCAAATACGGGGGCAGCGCTTTAAATGCGATCTGATAGCCACTGTTGCGCTCCAAAGCAAACGACTTTTCGTACAACAACTGCTCATCAATGCGTGAGGAGGTATCTTTGAAGCGATAAACTACACCGACAGGGGAAGAGAGCTGCATTTCGATGATGTTCGAAGCTTGCAGCATTTTAGGCATCCAGCGCTGCATTGAATACGCGGCGTCCGGATCTTCCATCTCTTTATCGACCACTTCAACAATGCCCTGCAGGTAGTGATCCAGATATTCCTGCCCGACACGCTTGAACGACAGCGTTCCACCGATGAATAAAATGAACATAGCACTGATCACTATCACGGTGACGAAAGCCACCAAGCGCGTGCTCAGTTTTAAGGTAGGCGTGTACCTCATGTGCGCAGAATTCCTTTTCCCCGGTAAAGCGTGCCGGCTGCCACATCGGCAGCGGGATACATGATTGTCTTGTTTAATATATAAAAAAGCCGCGGGATCCGCGGCTTTTTTTGCTAATCAAGCGCTTAGAATGGGATATCGTCATCAAAATCCATCGGCGGCTCATTGTACTGAGGTTGAGCCTGTTGCGGTTGCTGTGCTGGCTGTTGTTGCTGTTGCATTGCGGGTTGCTGAGGCTGTCCCCAACCACCTTGCTGTTGCTGAGGTTGTCCCATACCCTGGCCTGGCGCACCGCCCTGAGCACGACCACCCAGCATCTGCATCACACCGTTAAAACCTTGAACAACGATCTCAGTGGTGTAACGATCCTGACCACTTTGGTCCTGCCACTTACGCGTTTGCAGCTGACCTTCGATGTAAACTTGAGACCCTTTGCGCAGGTATTCACCAGCCACTTCGGCCAGCTTGCCAAACAACGCCACACGGTGCCATTCGGTTTTTTCACGCTGTTCGCCAGTCGCTTTATCACGCCATGTTTCCGACGTAGCCACTGTAATGTTGGCCACTGCACCGCCACTTGGCATGTAACGAATCTCTGGGTCATTCCCCAGATTACCGACTAATATAACTTTGTTCACTCCACGGCTGGCCATGTTTTGCTCCGTCTTGTTTCATCTGTCTGTATAAAGAATAGCGCATTAGGATACCACGGATTCATCCTGGTACAACTCATTCGTAGTGTGCGCGGAACGGATTCCCCGCGCGGTGTGATGTGTTCATTTTTTAGACCCGATTCATACTGCTCCGCTATTAATAAAATTATGCATTACCTGGTTGTATGAAACCCAACGCAAAAGTTTGAACACCAATAGAACTTTCACCAGGCATGCGTCATTTTAGCGCTCCATTTTAACAACTTCTCATGGAGAGAGACTATGCGCAGAGCCGACTACACACGGACGATTTATTTTTTATGCGCGGATAAACAGCAGCCTATGCCGGTCATTGACCGCGTTTCCGCCACGTTAGGATTAACCATTCCACGCATTGAGCCAGCGGAATTGATGCAGGCTGCACCGAAACACCGGCACAAAATTCTGATGCTGGATTATCAGACCCACCGTCACCTCAGACAACAAGTTCGTGGTCTGCCACTGACCAACAAAAACTATGAAACCATCATCTTTAATGTCGAAAAGCGCCTGCCCACCGAGGAACTGCTGACGTTTGGCAATTTGAAAGGGCTGTTTTATCAAAATGATGAGATTAACGCGATCGCACGAGGCTGCGGCGAAATCATTAACGGTCAGAACTGGCTGCCAAGAAAAGTCACCAGCCAGTTACTGCATTATTATCGTCACGTGATTGCAAGTCATACCGCACCGGCTACCGTCGACATTACCGCGCGGGAACTGCAAATTCTGCGTTGTCTGCAAACCGGCGCCTCCAATCAACAAATTGCCGAGAGTCTGTTTATCAGTGAGTACACGGTCAAATCCCATCTGTATCAGATTTTCAAAAAGCTGTCGGTCAAAAATCGGGTTCAGGCCATTGCCTGGGCAGACCAAAATTTGTTGGGTTGATCACTTTTTGCAGGTCAAAGAGACTTTCGCGTCACGATTCATTATCTATTCATCCATTTCGTGGTAAGGTTCGGGCGGTACTCAGAACAACGATATTTTAAAGGGTTTTCTCACATGATTAAAAAGTGCCTTTTCCCGGCAGCTGGCTACGGTACACGCTTCCTCCCCGCCACCAAGTCTATGCCTAAAGAGATGATGCCAGTGGTGAACAAACCACTGATCGAATATGGCGTTGACGAAGCCATTGCCGCTGGTATGAACGGGATGTGTATTGTTACCGGTCGCGGCAAGCACGCAATCATGGATCACTTTGACAAGAACTACGAGCTGGAGCACCAGATCAGCGGCACCAATAAAGAAGAGCTTCTGGTCGATATCCGCAACATCATCGACAGCGCAAACTTCACTTACATCCGCCAACGCGAGATGAAAGGCCTGGGACACGCGATTCTGACTGGTCGTGAACTGGTGGGTGACGAACCATTTGCCGTTGTTCTGGCCGACGACCTGTGTGTCAATGAACAGGAAGGCGTCCTGGCACAGATGGTCGCGCTGTTTAAACAATTCCGCTGCTCGATTGTTGCCGTTCAGGAAGTGCCAGCCGAAGAGACTCACAAGTACGGGGTGATCTCGGGTGAAATGATCAAAGATGACATCTACCGCGTGGATGACATGGTCGAAAAACCGGAGCCGGGCACCGCACCAAGCAACCTGGCAATCATCGGCCGCTACATCCTGACGCCGGATATTTTCGAACTGATAGAAAATACCGAACCTGGTAAAGGTGGCGAAATTCAAATCACGGACGCGCTGCTCAAGCAAGCGAAAGCGGGCTGTGTTCTGGCGTACAAATTTAAAGGCCACCGCTTTGACTGTGGTAGCGTGGAAGGGTATATCGAAGCAACCAACTACTGCTACGAAAATCTGTACCTGAAAGACAGCAAAGTCTCTACATTGGGTAAACAAACCACGCAAAAAGAACAGAAGTAATTCCTGCTTGTTCAACAAACTAACTGAAGGCGGCTCTCTGAGCCGCCTTTTTCTTTGACTGTTTTTTTATACAGTATTCCTTTGCACATTTCTCACACTATGTAATACTTGGCGAACTCAATTTTTCACAGAGCACAGAAGATGGATAAGATTGAAGTTCGTGGTGCCAGAACCCACAACCTGAAAAACGTCAACCTGACGATTCCCCGCGACAAGCTGATCGTCATCACCGGCTTATCCGGCTCGGGTAAATCTTCCCTGGCCTTTGACACCTTATACGCAGAAGGTCAACGTCGTTACGTTGAATCTCTGTCTGCGTATGCCCGCCAGTTCCTGTCTCTGATGGAAAAACCCGATGTGGACCATATCGAAGGCCTGTCACCGGCCATTTCGATAGAGCAAAAATCCACCTCACACAATCCGCGATCCACTGTCGGTACCATCACCGAAGTGTATGATTATCTGCGTCTGCTGTACGCCCGGGTGGGTGAGCCTCGCTGTCCGGATCACAAGGTTCCGCTGGCCGCACAAACCATCAGCCAGATGGTCGACAAGGTACTGGATCTGCCGGAAGGTGCCCGTATGATGTTGCTGGCCCCGATCGTCAAAGAGCGGAAAGGTGAACACGTCAAAACGCTGGAGAATCTGGCGGCGCAGGGATTTATCCGCGCACGTATCGACGGCGAAACCTGCGATCTGTCCGATCCCCCACCACTGGAACTGCATAAAAAGCACACCATCGAGGTGGTGGTGGATCGCTTCAAAGTTCGTGATGATTTACAGCAACGCCTGGCGGAGTCCTTTGAAACCGCACTGGAGCTGTCCGGCGGCATCGTCGTGGTTGCCCCAATGGATGGCGACGGAGAGGAAATTGTCTTCTCGGCCAATTTTGCCTGTCCGCACTGTGGCTACAGCATGCGAGAGCTGGAGCCACGCCTGTTTTCGTTCAATAACCCGGCCGGTGCATGTGGGACCTGTGACGGCTTGGGTGTACAGCAATACTTTGACCCAGCCCGGGTGATCGTGGATGAATCGCTCAGTCTAGCAGACGGCGCCATTCGGGGCTGGGATCAGAAAAATTTCTATTATTTCCAGATGCTCAAATCACTGGCTGACCATTACGACTTTGATCTGCACGCCCCCTTTACCTCCCTACCGAAAAAAACACAGGAAATCATCCTGCGAGGGTCCGGGCGTACTCAGATAGAATTCAATTACGTCAACGATCGCGGTGATATCCGCGTCAAACGTCATCCTTTTGAAGGTATCCTCAACACGCTCGAACGCCGCTACCGTGATACCGAATCAAACTCAGTACGCGAAGAGTTAGCAAAATACATCTCCACCAAACCGTGCAGCAGTTGTGACGGCACCCGGTTGCGGCTGGAAGCGCGTAACGTTTTTATCCAGGACACCACGCTGCCCCAGATCGTTGAACTGAGCATTGCCGATGCACTGGCCTTTTTCCAATCCCTGCAACTGGAAGGCCAGCGTGCCCAGATAGCCGAAAAAGTGATGAAAGAAATCAATGACCGGTTGCATTTTCTGGTCAACGTCGGCCTGAATTACCTCAACCTGTCGCGCAGTGCTGAAACCCTCTCAGGCGGAGAAGCGCAACGCATCCGGCTTGCCAGTCAAATTGGCGCAGGGCTGGTTGGCGTGATGTACGTACTGGATGAACCCTCGATTGGTCTCCACCAGCGAGATAACGAACGTTTGCTCAACACCCTGACGCACCTGCGCGATCTAGGAAACACCGTATTGGTAGTGGAGCATGATGAAGACGCCATTCGCATGGCGGATCACGTGATCGATATTGGTCCGGGCGCCGGGGTGCACGGCGGTCAGGTCGTGGCAGAAGGCACTGTTCATGAGATCATCGCTAACCCAGACTCATTGACCGGCCAGTATCTGTGCGGTGACAAGCAGATCGCCATCCCTGAGCAGCGCACGCCACGAAATGCCAAGAAAACGGTTGAGCTACTGGGCGCAACCGGCAATAACCTCAAAGCCGTCGATCTGTCGCTTCCGGTTGGTCTGTTCAGCTGCATTACCGGCGTGTCCGGCTCTGGTAAATCCACTCTGATCAATGACACCTTCTTTAAAATCGCGCACACCCAGCTTAATGGCGCCACCACCGCCACGCCGGCGCCATACAAGGCCATCAAAGGCCTGGAACATTTCGATAAAGTCATCGACATTGATCAGAGCCCGATCGGCCGGACGCCGCGCTCCAATCCGGCCACCTATACCGGGATCTTCACCCCGATCCGCGAGCTGTTTGCCGGGACTCAGGAATCCCGCTCGCGCGGCTACAAACCGGGCCGTTTCAGTTTTAACGTCCGCGGTGGTCGCTGTGAAGCCTGTCAGGGTGACGGGGTTATCAAGGTCGAAATGCACTTTCTGCCGGATGTGTACGTGCCCTGCGATGTGTGTAAAGGCAAACGCTATAACCGGGAAACACTGGAAGTGCGCTACAAAGGAAAAACCATTGATGAAGTGCTGGAAATGACCGTTGAAGACGCACGTGGTTTCTTTGATCCGGTTCCGGCCATTGCCCGTAAACTGCAAACGCTCATCGATGTGGGCCTGTCTTACATCCGCCTCGGCCAAGCGGCCACCACGTTATCCGGTGGTGAAGCTCAGCGGGTCAAACTGGCTCGGGAGCTGTCCAAACGCGATACCGGCAAAACCCTGTACATTCTTGACGAACCGACCACAGGGCTACACTTCCATGACATTCAGCAATTGCTGACAGTCCTGCACCGCCTGCGCGATCACGGCAATACCGTGGTGGTGATCGAACATAACCTAGATGTAATCAAAACCGCTGACTGGATCGTTGATCTGGGGCCCGAAGGCGGCCAGGGCGGCGGGCAGATCATTGCCCAGGGGACACCAGAAGATGTGGCACAAGTCGAAGGATCGCACACCGCCCGCTTCCTCAAACCTATGTTGAAGTAGAAAAAAACGGTAAAGTAACCAAACCAGCGTCTCCTGCGCTGGTTTGTTTTTATCAGTGATTTAACAACTATGGCAACTGTACACCTCAGCGGAACACAACTGGAGCCGGAAACGCCCAGTGTCCCACTCAATAAGCGCTTTATGGCAGCTCTGGCCGTCATGTTTGTCGTCGCGATGCACATTTTCACGCCCAACCCAGGCGGTGCCGGGCTGGCGCTTTCGTTCAACCCAACAACCTGGATGGCGTTCAGTATTGCCGCGGCGCTGGGTCTTTATCAGCTTGGTAGTAACCAGAGACTGCGCTATTCCAAGCTGACCATCGGTCTTTTGGTCAGTTGCTTACTGCTCACGGTACCAATCTTTTTTCCGGATAGTCTGCCCGAGTACGCCACCGGACGTCTGATTGGCCTGTGGGCGGGTTACCTGCTGTTCATCGCGCTACAACAGTTCAAACTCAGCAATAAACATAAATTGCGTCTGTTGTGGTTGGTGGTTATCGCCGTCACCATCGAAGCCCTGCTGGGTTATATTCAGTATTTCCTGCTGTCACCGGGCAACCCATTTGGCTATGACACGATCGCCAACCGGCCTTATGGCATTTTTCAACAGCCCAATGTGATGGCGAGCTTTCTCGCGACCGGGTTGGTGTTGTCCGCTTATCTGCTGTCGCGCCAGCCAGTCAAGTACCACAATAAACTCAGCGCCACGAACCTGCTGTATGCACTTCCGCTATTGACCGTGCCGCTCCTGGTGGTATTGGCCTCACGCACGGGTTGGCTCGGTGCTGCTCTGGCCACTGCGCTGATCTTGCCCTACCTCTATCGCTATGCGACTCGTCGCCGGATGGTGGGCTGGCTAATTTCACTGTTTCTCGGAATCGTGTTGGGGCTTATTGCCGGCTACTTGCAGGGCAGTGACTCGTTGATGTCGGACAAAGCGGACCTCGACAGCCCCCGTCGTTACACTTTCCCTCAAACCCTGGACATGGTGATTGAAAAGCCTTTTACCGGTTACGGTTATGGCCGTTTTGAGTCCCAGTACATGCTGTACACCGCACGTCAGCACCAGTTGAATCCGGATTATCCACCAGGCCTGCCCGCCATGGATCATCCGCACAATGAACTGTTGTTCTGGTCGGCTGAAGGCGGGCTGCTGCCACTGATAGGCATCGTGTTTGCCGCAGGGATGGTTCTGTTTCGTATCTATACCGCTAAAAAGGGCACCCGCACTGCGATGTTTGCTCTGTTTGTGCCGATAGTGCTGCACTCTCAACTGGAATACCCGTTTTATCATTCTGCAATTCACTGGCTGACGTTTGTCATCCTGCTGTTCTGGGTCGATCAACGCGTTGCCCGCTATAAAGCTATTCGCTTTAGCAATATCACCAAAGCACTGCTCAGAGTCAGCAGTCTGGTACTGCCGGTGGTCACCTGCGTGTACATGCTCAGCGCCCTGCACACCAACTACATTCTGACGCAGTTTGAACACTCCAAGCCGAAAAACCCGGAGATTCTGCGCCGGATCAGTAACCCTGTGGTATGGAAAGACAGATTTGACTGGGACGTTTACAGCAGCTATCTCCAGCTTGGTCTGACACGTCAGGATCCCGCGCTGATCACCCCGTATATTCAGTGGTCACAACAAATCATCCGGCACAAACCCCGCCCGGCATTTTACCGCAATCTGATCCTGGCCTATCAGGGGCTGGGCGACGACAGCCGGGCCAAACAAACCTTAAACGAAGCGCTGTACCTGTTTCCTCTCCAGGATTTCGACCCGATCCAGTCCCACCAGACAAGGTCTGATTCCGTTGCCACACAAGGTAGCAGAGAATAAAAAAGGCGGTATGTACCGCCCTTTTTTACGTTCCGTCATCCGTCAGCCGTCAGCCGTCACACAGTGAGTGACTCTTCTAAAGCCCGCAGACATAACGCAACATTCTCGTTGCGGGCAGCATAGCCCATCAGACCAATCCGCCACGCCTTTCCTGCCAGCGCACCAAGACCAGCCCCAATCTCGAGATTGTACTGTAGCAACAGATGTGCCCGGACTTTAGCTTCATCAATGTGCGCCGGCACATATATCGCGTTCAGTTGGGGTAAGCGGTGCGCTTCGTCAACCACAAACTCAAAGCCCAACGTTTCCAAGCCCGATTTCAGTTTGTCATGCATTACGCGGTGACGCTGCCAGGCTTGCTCCAACCCTTCATTTTTGAGGATAAGCAAAGCTTCATGCAGCGCATACAAACTGTTCACGGGGGCTGTGTGGTGGTAGCTGCGCTTCCCCTCTCCGCTCCAATACCCCAACACCAGACTCTGATCCAGGAACCAACTCTGAATCGGGGTCTGACGCGACTGAATCTTCGCAATCGCCTGGGGTGAAAACGTCAGCGGTGACAAGCCGGGTACACAAGAAAGGCATTTCTGGCTCCCGGAATAGACCGCATCCAACTGCCACTCATCCACTTTCAATGGCACACCACCCAGCGACGTCACCGCATCGACTATGGTCAATACCCCATGTTGCTTGGCCAGGCGTCCCAACGCCTCAGCATCCGACAGGGCACCGGTTGAAGTTTCTGCATGCACAAACGCCAGAATTTTGCTATCAGGATGATCGCTCAGAGCCTGTGCCACTTTATCTACCGACACGGGCGAGCCCCATTCGTCGTCCACCAGTATCGCTTCACCACCAGCACGCAGCACGTTTTCGCGCATACGCTCACCAAAGACCCCGTTGCGGCAGACAATCACTTTGTCTCCGGGCTCGACCAGGTTGACGAAACACGCTTCCATCCCGGCACTGCCTGGGGCCGATACCGCAATAGTAAAGTCATTCTCTGTCTGAAAAGCGTATTTGAGCAGTTGCTTGAGCTCATCCATCATCTGGATAAACAGCGGGTCTAAATGGCCGACGGTCGGGCGGCTCAAGGCCTGCAAGACCTGTGGAGAAATATCCGACGGCCCCGGGCCCATCAGAATACGGTGAGGGGGAATAAAGCTTTGAATCGACATGCTCGCTCCTTGCGTGACTGGTCATGACTTTTCACCTTAATCGAAATAGTCATCGGCAGCAATCCGCCCTCTTTCCGGCAGGTCAAACCAGTGTCACAAATTCGTTAACAAAAATTTTCATTCCGGTTGAATTATTGATTGACATTGTTTCAGCAAACCCGTTCAATGACTAAGCTTTATGCAGAAGAGGAGCACTGCCCAGGCAGGTATGTTGTGGAGCCTCAACTCCAACACGACATACTCAGGGGGAGCAGTGCCGAGGTAGATCTGAGTTGTGGATCAGATCTGTCGGTTGACTTGGGTTGAGTCCCAGCAACTGTCACCAGCACCGTCTGGTGAAGAGCTTCTGAGGTCATCAATTCATTATAATTTTACCTCTCTTTTGGCTCTACCACTCTCTTCAGATACAGGATGTTCGATTGCCATTGGCAGTCATCAGTGAATAATTTTTCAGGAAGTCGTGGGAGAAATGCTGTGAGCGCATTTAACGTTGCCAAATTTGGCGGAACCAGTGTCGCAAACTTTGAAGCCATGAGCCGCTGTGCGGCCATCATCGAAAACAATCCGAACACCAAACTGGTCGTCAGTAGCGCCTGCTCTGGCGTCACCAATTTATTGGTGGAGCTGGCGCATGGCGTTCAGGACCAAGAACACCGAACCCATTTACTACAACAACTGGCGGCTATTCACGACGCGATACTGTCCCAGTTAAGCCAGTCAACCGAAGTGGCATCCGAGGTGTACAGCCTGTTGGATACTATCACCAGCCTTGCCGAAGCGGCGTCCATTCAGGCTACCACTAAACTGACCGATCATCTGGTGGCCTGTGGCGAACTGATGTCGACGCATATATTGGCTCAACTGATGCGTGAGCGTGGGATCCCGGCAGTGCGTTTTGATATTCGCGATGTCCTGCGCACCGACAGCCACTATGGCCGCGCTGAACCTGAGGTCGCCACGATTGCCGCACTGGCTAAAACGCATCTGGTTCCACTGTGCGCAGAGCATGTTGTCGTCACTCAGGGTTTTATCGGCGCGGATCAGGACGGCAATACCACCACTCTTGGCCGCGGTGGCAGTGATTACAGCGCTGCATTGATTGCCGAGGCCGTGGCAGCGGAAGGCCTGGAAATCTGGACCGATGTCCCGGGGATCTACACCACAGATCCACGCATCGCAGAAAAGGCTGCACCGATTGCGGAGATCAGCTTCAGCGAAGCGTCTGAAATGGCCAACTTCGGCGCCAAGATACTCCACCCATCCACCTTGCTGCCGGCCTTGCGACACGGTATTCCGGTGTTTGTCGGCTCATCAAAAGAGCCAGAGAAAGGCGGTACCTGGATTCGTCAACAAGTTGAAAGCTCTCCGCAGTTCCGGGCACTGGCGCTGCGCAGCAATCAAACCATGGTGACATTGCGCAGCGCTAAGATGTTCCATGCCTACGGCTTTCTGGCGAAAGTATTTGAAATCCTGGCCAAACACAAAATTTCCGTCGATCTGATCACCACCTCGGAGATCAGCGTCTCTCTGACGCTGGACAAAACGGATACCGCCGGCGGTGCACCGCAACTGCCACAGGATGTTCGTGAAGAGCTGGCAGAGTTATGTACGGTGGAAGTGGAGCAGGATCTGTGTCTGGTGGCCCTGATTGGTAATCATATGGAAACCAAGGGTTATGCAAAAGAAGTCTTCAGTACGCTGGGAGATTACAATCTGCGGATGATCTGTTACGGCGCCAGCGACCACAATCTCTGCTTTTTAGTGGATGCTCATGAGTCACGCAGTGTGATCCAGAAACTGCATCAGGATTTGTTCGAACATCAAGCGTAACCAAACAAAAGGTCACCTGATGGTGACCTTTTCTTGATTTAACCGTTGATATTCGGCCCCAACCACTTCTCCGCTTCCACGGCATCCCAACCTTTACGCTCAGCGTAACTCTGGACCTGATCATCCTGGATCTGAGCGACGGCAAAATAACGGGAGTCTGGATGAGAGAAATACCAGCCAGAGACAGAGGCACCAGGCCACATCGCGTAACTCGTCGTCAGAGACATCTCAATCATCTCTTCGACATTGAGCAGTTCCCACAGAGTGCCTTTTTCGGTGTGCTCCGGACACGCCGGATAACCAGGCGCCGGCCGAATGCCTTGGTACTTCTCCCGTATCAGCTCATCATTACTGAGATTTTCCTCAGGCGCATAGCCCCAGATCTCGCGGCGAACCTGTTCATGCAGATATTCGGCAAACGCTTCGGCCAGGCGATCCGCGACGGCCTGAATCATGATCGCATTATAGTCGTCACCCTGCGCTTTAAACTTGTCCGCCAGTTCACGTTCGCCAATACCGCCCGTCACGGCAAAAGCACCGATCCAATCTTTTTTACCCGACGATTTAGGTGCAATGTAATCCGACAAACAGTAATTAAACCCTTTCGGCTTCTCCGTTTGCTGACGCAGGTTGTGCAAGACTTTCGCCACCTCAGTACGCGACTCATCGGTGTACACTTCAATATCATCACCAATACTGGCCGCAGGAAACAGCGCGCACATCCCACGGGCTTTGAGCAACCCTTCCTTTTCCACGAGATCGAGTAAGTCATTAGCGTCTTTGAACAGGCGTTTGGCCTCTTCCCCTACCTCTTCATGCTCTAAAATTGCCGGATATTTCCCCACTAATGACCACGTCATAAAGAACGGCGTCCAATCGATGTAACGACGCAACGTTGCCACGTCAAAATCATCAAACACATGCACACCGGGTTTAGCCGGTACCGGCGGCGTGTAACTCTCCCAGTCGATGGCTACTTTGTTGGCGCGCGCCGCGTCGAGCGCCACGGGTTTAGTGCGGGGGCGCTTGCGGGCATGCTGGTCACGCACCACGTCGTAGTCGGCTTGCAATTTTTCTACAAACGCGGGTTTTAAGGTATCAGAAAGCAGCGAAGAACATACCCCGACCGCTCGCGACGCATTGTTGACGTACACCACAGGCTGATGATAATTCTGTTCGATCTTGACGGCCGTATGCGCTTTCGAGGTGGTCGCCCCTCCAATCAATAGGGGTAGCTCGAACCCCTGACGTTCCATCTCTTTAGCCACGTGAACCATTTCATCCAATGACGGCGTGATCAGACCGGACAGCCCGATAATGTCGACGTTCTCCTCACGGGCGACTTTGAGGATCTGTTCACACGGCACCATGACCCCCAGATCAATGATCTCGTAGTTATTGCACTGCAAAACCACGCCGACGATGTTTTTTCCGATGTCGTGAACATCGCCCTTCACCGTGGCCAGCAGGATCTTACCGTTGGAAGACCCGGCCTGCTTCTCGGCGTTAATAAACGGCTCAAGGTGGGCCACTGCCTGCTTCATTACCCGCGCGGATTTCACCACCTGCGGCAGAAACATTTTGCCTTCGCCAAACAGATCACCGACCACGTTCATGCCATCCATCAATGGGCCTTCAATCACCTCTAGCGGTTTTGTCGCCTTCACACGCGCTTCTTCAGTATCGTCGACAATGTACTCGGTAATCCCTTTAACCAACGCATGTTCAAGACGTTTTTCCACTGGCCAGTTGCGCCATTCGAGCGCTGAAGCGTCTTCCTCTTTACCAACACCTTTGTTGGCGTATTCGGCGGCGATATCCAATAAGCGTTCGGTACCATCGTCACGTCGGTTCAAAACCACATCTTCAACCGCCTCACGCAACTTGTCCGGAACGTTATCGTAAATCTCTAGCTGGCCGGCATTCACGATGCCCATGTCCATACCATTTTTAAAACAGTGGTAGAGGAACACTGCGTGAATCGCTTCGCGCACATAGTTATTACCACGGAAAGAAAACGAAACGTTGGACACACCGCCAGAAATCATCGCGTACGGCAAATCACGTTTGATATCGGCCACAGCCTCAATAAAGTCGACCGCGTAGTTGTTATGCTCTTCAATCCCCGTTGCAATGGCAAAGATGTTCGGGTCAAAGATAATATCTTCTGGCGGGAAGCCAACTTCATCGACCAAGATCCGATACGCATTGGTACAGATCTCCAGCTTACGCTTTCGGGTGTCGGCTTGCCCCACTTCATCGAAGGCCATCACGATAACGGCAGCCCCGTAACGGCGGATCAGTTTCGCTTGTTCAACGAATTTCGTTTTGCCTTCCTTCAGTGAGATGGAGTTGACAATCCCTTTGCCCTGAATGCACTTCAGACCCGCTTCAATCACCTCCCATTTGGAAGAGTCGACCATGATCGGCACTTTCGAGATTTCCGGCTCCGAAGCACACAAATTGAGGAAACGGACCATGCACGCCTCAGCATCCAACATTCCTTCGTCCATGTTGATGTCAATGATTTGAGCACCGTTTTCAACCTGCTGGCGGGCGACGTCTAGCGCTTCGTCATACAACTCTTCTTTGATCAGTCGCTTGAAGCGGGCTGAGCCCGTCACGTTAGTGCGTTCACCAACGTTGATAAATAAAGTCTCTTTTTCAATCGTCAGTGGCTCTAGCCCCGACAAACGACACGCCACGTTCAGTTCGGGTAGCGCGCGCGGAGTGACGCCCTCGACCGCCTTCGCCATACGACGGATATGCTCCGGCGTGGTACCACAACACCCCCCAATCAGGTTAAGGAAACCGCTCTGCGCCCATTCCTGGACGTGCTGCGCCATGTCTTCAGGCGAAAGATCGTACTCACCGAAAGCATTCGGCAACCCCGCGTTAGGGTGAGCAGAGACGTAACTTTCAGAAATGCGTGACAGTTCTTCAACATACTGGCGCAATTCATCCGGCCCAAGGGCACAATTCAGGCCGAACGAAATAGGACGGACATGACGCAGCGCGTTGTAAAAGGCTTCGGTTGTCTGACCTGACAGTGTGCGTCCGGAAGCATCAGTGATGGTGCCGGAAATCATCACCGGCAACTGCATCCCCAATTCGTCGAACACGCTTTCTACGGCGAACGCACAGGCTTTCGCGTTGAGCGTATCAAAGATGGTTTCGATCAGGATCAGATCACTCCCTCCTTTGATGAGGGCGCGTGTCGACTCTGAGTAGGCTGCCACTAACTGATCGAAGGTGACATTTCGATAGCCCGGATCATTCACATCCGGCGAAATAGAACAGGTGCGGTTAGTTGGGCCCAGCACCCCGGCGACAAAACGCGGCTTATCCGGTGTTTTCGCTGTCCACTCATCGGCCGCTTCACGCGCCAGCTTAGCCGCCGCGAAGTTGATCTCTTCGCTCAGTGACTGCATGTCGTAATCAGCCATAGCAATGGTGGTGGCATTAAACGTGTTGGTTTCGAGGATGTCTGCTCCGGCTTCAAGATAAGCCGAGTGAATTTCTTTAATTAACTGAGGCTGTGTAAGCACCAACAGGTCGTTGTTCCCTTTCAGATCACTGTGCCACTCTGCAAAACGCTCTCCCCGGTAATCCTGCTCTTCCAGCTTGTACCCTTGGATCATGGTGCCCATACCACCATCGATCAGCAGAATTCGCTGTGCTAACTGAGTTTCAATCTGTTGTCTTACGTTGCTTCCCACAATACCGCCTCACTCCTTGTTGTTATTTTGTCATCCTATCACAGCCACAATAGAAATCTAGACGTCTAAAAATACAAAATATGACTATTCTATAACTATCTTTCAAATCACTAAGAAAGGCCAAAAAGTGTTTGCTATTTAGTCAACATCAGCCGAAAATTCCCGTTCATAATTTGTTACATCAAGAGAAGTCTAATGTCGGTCTATTACACGCTTTGCTTTCTTTCGGCAGCAGCGATGATGATAGCGTTTGTCAACAGCAAGGTTGGCAAAATGCAAACTACTATCGCGATCACCGCCGGGTCCATGGTCCTTTCATTATTGATATTGATTGCTGGTCAGAATAACTGGTTTCACCTGACCGAGATCGCAACAAAAACGGTCTCAAGTATCAACTTTGAAGATTTTCTACTTAAGGGCATTCTCGGATTTCTGCTGTTCGCTGGTGGTCTCGGCATCAAGTTGCCAAATCTGAAAGATCAAAAGTGGGAAATCACTATTCTCGCTCTGGGTGCAACGCTATTCTCGACTTTCTTCATTGGCTTCGTTCTCTATGGCTTCTGCCAGTTTATCGGTATTCACTTCGAATTAGTCTACTGCCTGCTGTTCGGCGCTTTGATCTCCCCAACAGACCCGATAGCGGTATTGGCGATTGTGAAAAAGCTTGATGCGCCAAAGCGCATTTCAACCCAGATTGAAGGCGAATCCTTGTTTAACGACGGTTTTGGTCTGGTGATCTTCGTTACCTTGTTTACCATCGCCTTTGGTTCAGAAACACCGACGGTTGGCAGTGTGACCATGTTGTTTGTTCAGGAAGCACTCGGCGGTATCGCCTACGGGTTTGCTCTGGGACTGCTATTCCACTACCTGATCAGCGCGACCGACGACCACTCAATGGAACTGCTGTTGACGATCGGCGTCCCAACCGCCGGTTACGCTTTTGCAGAATACATCCACGTTTCAGGCCCACTTGCGATGGTAGTTTCTGGCATCATGATCGGTAACTGGACACGTTTTATTGGTTTCTCAAAGGAGAGTGAAGACCACTTGGATCACTTCTGGGAACTGGTAGATGAGTTCTTAAATGGTGTGCTGTTCCTGTTGATCGGTATGTCGATGCTGCTGTTTGAGTTCCACAAAGAAGACTGGATCATGATGGCGTTTGCCGTTCCTTTAGTCCTGTGCGCACGCTACCTGAGTGTGTTTCTGTCCTACATTGGTTTTAAACGCTACCGCAAGTACAACCCTTGGTCGATCAACATTCTGACTTGGGGAGGCTTACGAGGAGGCCTGGCGTTGGCGATGGCGCTATCAATTCCGTCAGGCATTTGGGTGATTCAAGATAAGTTAATTGATGTTAAAGAGATCATCCTGGTCATGACCTATGCCGTGGTGGTGTTCTCGATTCTGGTTCAGGGGTCAACCATCACCCCGATGATCGAAAAAGCCAAAGCTGAAGAGAAGAAAATGGAGCAAGAGCGGCAAACCGCAGCGTCCACGCAGCAAACGGAATCGTAACGCGACATAAACAAAGCAGCCTCTTGGCTGCTTTTTTATTACCTATCAATATCCAACACCAGTACCTACAGTTAACCTACTCTTGCTATTCTCTCTACGCCTATCTCTGCATAGAGTTGATTCTCACTCCTAGACAGCTCGAATAAACCGCTAACTAAGCCTTACTTTAGCTCCCTCGATATGGGACAAGCTCCACTAACGAATGTGCCTGGATTGTGCGCCTATCGCCCCCATCGTACACATCAGAATCTCCCATAGAAAGGGGTCAACTGGAACAGCGTTCAGTAGGACGCATACAAAGGCGCATACAAAACTGGATAGCAGTTCTGAAGAGGCAATATTTTAATTAGCACCTACGTACACACGCTCCTAAAGAGCTCCAAAATCAATCAGGGCGGTGAGATAACCATTTCTTTCGACCCAAGGCCGAAGCTTTATCAAAACGTCAAAGAGCCCAACTTTTTCAACCTGGGTTTATAATCCGTGGCGGAGAAGTGGATGACCCACAAACAAAAAGACCCCAGCATTTCTGCTAGGGTCTGAAAGAGGTGGCAAAGCCGCCGGGATTTCGGGCAACCGGGATTCGTTTACTCGAAGACCAAAATAACGGGGAAAAACGAAAAAAGCCTCGCTGATAGCGAGGCTTTCGAAATAAATGGCGGAGCGGACGGGACTCGAACCCGCGACCCCCGGCGTGACAGGCCGGTATTCTAACCAACTGAACTACCGCTCCGCACTGGTTAGACATTTAAGTCTAAATTTAAAGCCTGGCGATGTCCTACTCTCACATGGGGAAACCCCACACTACCATCGGCGCTAATTCGTTTCACTGCTGAGTTCGGCATGGAATCAGGTGGGTCCAAATCGCTATGGTCGCCAAGCAAA
>NZ_WXWO01000095.1:0-66153 GCF_009904845.1 Vibrio sp. V38_P2S17PM301
ACATGATATTTACAATTCCATCGCGTGTGCGCTAAGCTCTTTTCGTCCCCCATTGGGACCCCCTTTCAATTCTTAATTAACTCTTGCAGTTGCCAGACCACAAGACGTTTTTATCAAATTGAAAGGGGTTATATAACTAACTTATAGCTGTAAGCTTTACGGAACCCCCAGCCTAGCTGGGGGTTTTCTCCATACAACAAAAAATGGCTCTGCAAGTGCAGAGCCAACATATCAGTAAGATATAGAGAGTTTCCAATTACAAAGCAGGATTAAGCTTTGTCGGTTTGCTCAGTGTAGGGGGCATGAGACGCAGAAGTGTAAGCATCAGGTCAGCACAACGTAAGAATATGTTCAATACATAATTAATATCAGTAGCTTAAACCTTAAACCAAATTCAGAATGCGTCCTGAAAACGCTGAATGTATTGCAACGGCGTCAGACCTCGATGACGTTTAAACATACGGTTGAAACTTGTGATGTTGGTGTACCCTAATCGAGCCGCCACTTGATCTAACGGCACATGGCGGCTGATTAACTCTACCGCGACATTGCTCAATACATAGCCACAGACAGTAGAGAAATTCAGCCCGCGAGCATGCAGCAGGCGCTGAAAATGTTGCTGAGAAACGCCTAAAATGCCCGAAACCTGCGTTAAGTTCGGCAAACCAAAATGACAGCTGTATTTCACCACTTCGTAAATCACTTTGAGCTCATCTTCTGGATCCGGCATGTTAATAAATTCATCTAAATCCGAAAAACTCATCGCCAGTCGATTTTTCGTGACGGTGCGATGCAACTGAGTGGCCAGGCGTTGATCCGAATGCAACCAAATTTCGGTCCGATAATGATTCCACCCGACTTCGCAGCCAAAGTAGGCCTGATACGCCGCTTTATTCACGCGGCTTCCGGAGAGCATCACTCGCTTTGGCACAAACTCTTTTCCCAGATACTCACACAGGACTTTCATCATGAAAACGGCCACACGCACACTATCATGAACCTTGACGTCAGATGAGACATACGTGTTGTCGTAGTACCACTTAATCAGCGACCCCTTCTGTTCACCCGCCATAAACGCCCCCGACTGTAAACTGCGTATACCGTAATTGATACGGCGGATCGTGGACGACAAGTCGTGACCGGAAAACATCCAACGTCCGGCCGCCCCCAGACGGCCAAGTTCAATGTTCTGGGTAACATTGAGTACGATGTCCGGATCCCCAGTCTTGGATTCCAGCTTCAACAACCAACGGCTCATTTCCGACACCGGGATCAAGTTCATCGGGTTATGAAAAACGCTATCCGGGATCCCAAGCGCCTGCTCGTCTAGCCCATATCGGATCATGGCCGTGTCATGGATGTTTTTAATCCCTAACGCGCGAATAAAGCGGACACTTTTCATGGCATCAATTAAATCAAAATAAGTTAAATTTTGATTTAATTTGTCACAGACAATGGATTTCTTCAACGACTTCGCACAATGAGCTCGATTTTATTTAAAGGAGAAATCAATGAGTCTGTTCAGTGTTCCGTTTGTGGAAACCACAGCAGATACAGTACTGCACGTCATGGCTACCGTGGTTTTGGTTGGCTCTATCGGTGCGGCGTTGTATGGCTTCTGGAAGATACATGAATTGCCGATCAACAAAGCGCACAGTAAAGAACATCATCAACTTGGTCTGATCACGGCCTTAACGTGGATCGGTTTTATCTGGCATTGGGTCTGGGTGCTCGCCGTCATTCTGGCGTTCGTTGATCTGGATAAGGGCATCGTCTATCTGCGCGACACCTGGCGACATGCGCCAAGTCAAAGTAAGGAGGAGCACTGATGCTGGAAGGATTGGCCGTCTGGTCCTTGTTCATTTACCTGCTGCGTCTGGTCGGCATGCCATGGAACAAGCTCACCAAAACGTTCGCTTATCTCGGTGGGTTTAGCTGGCTGATGTTTGTCTGGGTCGGCTTAATCAATTTCGCGCCGATGGATTTATCCGGCGGCTCTGTCGTGCAATCCCCACATATTCAGTTGCGCCCGGACTCGATCAACATCAACGGCAAAGTCAAAACCATTTATATCCAACCCAATCAGGTCGTCAAAAAAGGGCAGCCTATTTACGATTTGGAAGATGCACCCTATCAAATTGCACTGAAGCAGGCACAAGTCAGTGCGCAAGCCGCACAAATCGCACTCGATAACGCCCGAGAAGACATCACGGTCGCCACAGCCAATGCTCAGGCAGCAGAGCATGATGTCACGACCTCCGAAAGTGAACTGGCCGCGGCTAAAGTGGATTATGACTTGCAAAAAAAGATGCTGGCACGTTATCAAGCGCAAAATCGCGCGGTGCACAACACCATTACAGAAAGCGATATCGACCAACAAACCACAACCGTGGCGCTGACCAGACAAAAGATTTCTACGTTGAGCGCCCAGCTGGCTAAAAAGAGAGCCGATGCAGAGAAAGCCAGGTTGGATATCCGTAAATCACAACTGACTGTGCGGTCGCGAGATGCTGACCGGCGCAGCGCGCAACAGCAAATCGCTAAAGCTAAATGGGATCTGGACAGCACAAAAGTACACGCTCCAGCCGATGGCTTTGTCACTAACTTTATTTTACGCGAGGGCCAGCTCATCTCGCGGTTGCCACGCTTGCAGATGTACACCAACGAAAAGTACGTGCTAATGCGTGTCAATCATCAGGCGATACGAAATGTCAAAGCAGGTCAGGCGGCCGAATTCGCCACCTCTGTGTATCCCGGCAAAATTTTCTCCGCCAGGGTCGAAGGCATTGTCGAAGCCACCGGAGAATCACAAGGCAACCTGCTGGGTTTTGATCAAAACGTGCGTGCCACAACAGGAAAAAACCTGCAGAATAAACATCACTTTGTCCGGCTTAAAATCGAAGAGCCTGATGGGTATGACATCCCTGTCGGCTCTGTCGGGCTGGCCTGGATCAGCGCAGAAAAACCCATTTCATTCATGGCGTTCCTCGACGTGATCCGCGGCATCATTCTGAGAATGAAATCCCAGCTGTACTTTTTCTATTCAATCTGAGCACATCCCTCAGCAAAACGCGTCGGCTTGGCCGGCGCTTTTGCCTTTCCTTCCCCGCGCGACACCGTTCATCAACATTTATAAAAACAGTTCAAATTGGTCGAACAACACGCACATTTAATTTGATATCTAACCTTTAAAACCTATTAAACCCCAGTAAAAACGTTACAAAATCATGAATAATCACTTTCACATTTGAAAATAGCTATAATATTGTTTAGTGTACTATATATTCGAACTGTAAATATTAACCACTACAAGGAAGTGTTGAATGTCAACCATTCTTGAAGTCCGTAACCTTTTTAAAGTGTTCGGTGAAGAGCCGGACAAGGCCTTCCCTTTGCTGGAAAAAGGCTTAGACAAAGATCAGATCTTTGACGCCACCGGACTGACCGTCGGCGTGAAAGATGTTTCGCTCTCTATCAATCAGGGAGAAATCTTCGTCATCATGGGTTTGTCCGGTTCGGGGAAGTCCACATTAGTCCGTCTGCTCAATCGACTGATCGAACCAACCCGTGGCGACGTGATCCTCAAAGACAAAGACATAGCGCACATCTCACCAGAAGAATTGCGTGAAGTGCGACGCAAACAGATCTCGATGGTTTTTCAGAACTTCGCTCTGATGCCGCATATGACCGTAATAGAAAATGCGGCCTTTGGCCTAGAGCTTGCGGGGATAAGCCCAGAGCAGCGCCATAAAGCCGCTCGCGAAGCGTTAGCCGCGGTTGGGCTGGAACCTTACTGTGAGTCCTATCCGGATGAGCTGTCCGGAGGGATGAAACAACGTGTCGGCCTGGCACGAGCCCTCGCCTGTGACCCGGATATCCTGTTAATGGACGAGGCTTTTTCGGCACTAGACCCACTGATTCGTACAGAGATGCAGGACGAGTTGTTGAGATTGCAGAATGAAGACCAGCGCACCGTTGTGTTTATTTCGCACGATCTGGATGAAGCCATGCGTATTGGCGATCGCATCGCCATCATGCAAGACGGCGTCGTGGTTCAGATCGGTACCCCGGATGAAATCCTGCACCATCCGGCCAACGACTATGTTCGCTCATTTTTCCGTGGCGTCAACGTTGCCAGCGTGCTCAGCGCCCGGGACATTGCGCGCAAAAATCCGGCTGCCGTGATCAAGAAATCGGAGATGGACGGCCCGGCGTCTGCCATGCAACTGCTGATGGATCACGACCGTGAATACGGCGTTGTTGTCGACCGCTCTAATAAATACGTTGGTCTGGTGTCGCTGGAATCGCTGAAATCCGCCGCCGACGCACGCGCGTCCCTGACGTCTGCGGTGCTGGGAGATACCACTTCTTTATTGCCAGACGCCAGCGTCAGCGAGTTGATCAGCCAGGTGGCCGACCTTCCTTACGCCGTGCCGGTGGTCGATGCAGAAGCAAACTATTACGGCGTTATCAGCAAATCACGCCTTCTACAAACGTTGGACAGGGAGTAAATCATGACCACGGAAACCACACCTTCAGATCCTTGGAGCCAGACGACTGAGCCTGCGAGCGATCCCTGGTCCAGCGACAGCAGTCAGGCAACCAACAGTGACTGGCTTAATGCCGCACCGGCAGATCAGCCGGACTTTGACTGGATGCACCCCTTCGACCACTCAGTGATCCCTTTCGATAACTGGGTCGAAACCGGACTTAACTGGCTGGTCACCCATGGACGCCCAGTGTTCCAGGCTATCCGCGCCCCTGTTGACGTCATTTTGAGTTCATTCGAAACCGTTCTGACCTCAACACCTGCGCCCGTAATGCTGGTCATCCTGTTCTTATTGGCCTGGCAGTTTTCTGGTATCCGCATGGGCATCTCAACACTGTTTTCACTGATCATCATCGGTTTAATTGGTGCTTGGAGCGAAGCCATGACAACGCTCGCGCTGGTTCTGACGTCTGTATTTTTCTGTCTTCTGATCGGGCTGCCGATGGGGATATGGCTGGCCCGAAGCCAAACCGCGGCCAAAATCGTACGACCCATTCTCGATGCGATGCAAACCACCCCCGCATTCGTTTATCTGGTTCCCATCGTCATGCTGTTTGGTATTGGTAATGTGCCCGGCGTGGTGGTTACCATCATTTTCGCCCTGCCACCAATTGTGCGACTGACCATTCTGGGCATCCAACAAGTGCCTGATGAGCTTATTGAGGCAGGCCATTCGTTTGGGGCGAGCCCGAAACAGATGCTGTACCGGATTCAGCTGCCGCTGGCCATGCCGACCATCATGGCGGGGGTCAACCAGACTCTGATGTTGTCACTGTCGATGGTGGTGATCGCCTCAATGATTGCCGTGGGTGGTCTGGGTCAGATGGTACTGCGCGGTATCGGCCGTCTGGACATGGGCATGGCCGCGGTCGGTGGTCTTGGCATCGTGATTCTTGCCATCTTGCTTGACCGAATTACTCAGTCGCTGGGACAGAAGTCCCGCGACAGTAAAGTGCGTTGGTTCCACTCAGGACCCGTCGCACTGATTCTACGACTGAAACCTGATTCTACGTCGAAACTTAATCACATAGGAGAAAAGTAATGAACCTGTCATGGATGAAACCTGCTCTTGGTGCCCTGCTCGTCAGTGGTGCTCTGTCAACTCAGGCATGGGCAGAACAACTACCGGGAGAAGGCATTACCGTACAACCTGTCCAGTCTACGGTGGCAGAAGAAACATTCCAGACTCTGATCGTCAACAAGGCGATGGAAGCGCTCGGTTATGATGTTCAGCCGACCAAAGAAGTAGATTACAACGTCGGCTATACCTCGATCGCAGAAGGCGATGCCACCTACCTGACCGTTGGCTGGTTCCCGCTACACGCAGACAAATATGAAATGGCGGGCGGTGACGCGAAGTTTTACCGCAAAGGCCAGTATGTCTCTGGCGCAGCACAGGGCTACCTGATCGACAAAAAAACCGCCGAAAAGTACGGCATTACGAACATCGGACAGCTGAAAGATCCGAAAGTAGCCAAACTGTTTGATGCCAATGACGACGGCAAAGCCGATCTCACCGGTTGTAACCCAGGCTGGGGTTGTGAGGGGGTCATTGAGCACCAACTGGATGCGTTTAAACTGCGTGACACAGTCAGTCACAACCAAGGCAACTACGCAGCGATCATCGCCGATACCATTTCCCGTTATAAAAAAGGGGACCCTATTCTGTATTACACTTGGACACCGTACTGGGTGAGTGGTGTGCTGGTACCAGGGAAAGACGTAGTTTGGCTGGAAGTACCGTTTTCCTCTCTGCCGGGTGAACGTAAAGACGTTGATACCACCTTATCAAACGGCAAAAACTACGGTTTTGAGATGAACTCGATGCGTATCGTTGCCAACAAAGCTTTTGCGGAAAAAAACCCGGCGGCAGCCAAGCTGTTTGAAATCATCAAGGTCAACATCAACGATGTGAGTGCCGAAAACATGATGATGAGTAAAGGTCAGAACTCGCAAAAAGACATTGAAGCTCACGCGGACAACTGGATCAAAGCCCATCAACAGCAGTTCAACGCCTGGATTGATGAAGCGAAAAAAGCCGCAATGTAACCGCGACTAACGTATACGCACCAGCGTGTATCTTATGCAGGCTCGCCAGCGAGCCTGCTGTTTCCATTCAACCTGACAGGGAGTCCATCTTGGATAAGCACGAAGAAGTTTTAGTGGCAATCCGGCAGATCATCCGCGCTGTCGACTTGCATTCCAGACAACTGAATAAGGATCTTGGCCTGACCAGCCCACAGTTGATTCTGATGCGCTCTATACGCGACTCCGGGAATGTCACTATCAAACAGTTATCGATCTCGACCAACATGAGTCAGGCAACGGCCACCAGCATCATCGATCGCCTGGAAAAGCGAGGTCTGGTCAGACGTCAACGCAGTGAGAAAGACCGCCGCATTGTGCACACCATTCTGACCGAAAAAGGCGACCATGTGTTGGAAACCGCACCTCTTCCGATTCAAGATAATTTTATCGAGCGTTACCAGAAGCTGGATATTTGGGAGCAATCGCTGCTGCTGTCTGCCGTGCAACGCATCTCTTGCATGATGAATGCCAAAGACATCGACGTCGCGCCATTACTGAGTGTGGAGGAGTCCAAACACGACTAGCCGGTAGTGCAGTAATCATGCGTACTACCAGCTCCAGCCTATTGTTTTTCCTACCAGTTCGTATACCTTATTTAACGAAGCATCACCGCCATGATGAGCACCTTAGTATCAGGTTGTCTGCCGTGCTGCGTATACCTGATCCCAGATGAATACCAAAAACAAGGGCCTCCAGAGTGAGCGAATTTCAAGATTTATCCTTTCAAATAGAACAACTGTCCAAAACCGAGCAGGAGCAACAACCTCAGGTACTGAATGAGCAGATAGAAGAAGGCCTCGAAGCCGGCTCCGTCGCTCTTATCCTCGAAGCGTTTCCCATTGATGATCGTGTACGTCTGTGGCGTGGGCTCCCCCTCGAGATGCACATTGATGTCTTGACCGAGATGCGTGCCGACGTACGCCTTTCGATCATCCAGTCGCTCTCTGAAGTTGAACTGAAAATTACCCTGGCCAAACTGGATAACCTATCGCTGATTGAATGGGCCGACTCTCTGCCTGAAGCCATCATTAATGACGCCATCGAACTGATGGAAAAAGATGAGCTTGAACTGTTCGATCAGGCCAATGAATACGAAGATGACCAATTGGGCCGCTGGGCTGAACGAAAAGTAATTGCGCTCCCGTTTAATATTTCAGTCGCCAAAGCGCGTGAACTGATGGAGCGCTACAGTTACGAATCGCCGGATCACCTTTACCTGATCAACAAGAAGAAACAGATGCGCGGCATGGTGCGCTATTTGGATTTACTGCGCAGTGAATCAACGGAGCGTCTGAAAAATCTGGCAATAGAACCCATGACGACCTTAAATGCCAGAACGCAGCTGCCCGAGTCCATAGAAGCCCTGGAACACAGCTCTTTGCCCGCTCTGCCCGTCGTAGACGACGAACAAATTCTGATCGGTGAAGTGAACTGGCAGTTTGCGCTGAGCACGCAGCGTGAAATTTACGAGACCCGTTTGATGGCAGGTACCGGTATGGATGAAGGCGACGATTTGTTCGCTCCCGTGTTGAAAAGTTCGCAAAAGCGCGGTGTCTGGCTCGGTATCAATCTACTGACGGCCATCCTGGCGTCCATCACCATCGGCTTATTTGAAGATGTGATTGCTCAAGTTGTGGCGCTGGCGGTGTTGATGCCCATCGTGGCATCAATGGGCGGCATCGCAGGCAGCCAGACTCTTACTTTGATGGTGCGGGCAATGGCGTTAAATCAGATCACCCCTGGTAACCGGATGGCTCTACTGAAAAACGAATTAGGTATTGGTTCTCTCAACGGTTTGGCCTGGGCGGCGATCATCGGCATTCTCGCTGCGCTGTGGTTTCAGGCGCCAATTATCGGAGCCACGATTGCGCTGGCTATCGTGGTGAATATCATCACCGCAGCACTGTTTGGTGTCTTGATCCCGATCGCACTCGATAAGTTAAAACTCGACCCGGCCCTCGCCGGTTCGGTCATCCTGACGACCGTCACGGATGTGGTTGGCTTTTTTGCTTTCCTCGGTACGGCCAGCCTGGTGATGCTATAGTCAGTAATCAAGCGGTCTGGAGGCCGCTTTGTTTAAGCTGAACGCGAATAAAATGACAACTGTCATTAGCAAATATGTAAACATTTGCACATTGCATTTTCAATTTGCAATTTCAAACACTTATTTAGCCCCAAAATCCCTGACAAAGCCCTAATTTTGGTTGCTATAAAACTTGGCACATATACTGCATTAATAAATCTGACCCTTGTAAGCCGAGGGTCATCTAGCCAACTGACGTTGTTAGTGAACTCCGATTGTTCGCATCATACATAAGCCAATTGCCCTTCTTGCAATTGGCTCTTTTTTTATCTGTGAGAAAACTCAGGTTTCTACCCAATTCCATTTCGCTCTCGCAAAGATGTTTGAGTAAGCTTAACTCAACGTTCATCACCCTATATAACCTCTCGGCCAGCTGCCATTATGTCTGTCAATTATCATACTCGTTTACTTCCAGTGGTACGCCATTTAGAAACGCATTTCAATGAACCTCTTAATCTCGATAAGGTGGCCGCTTTGGCGTGTCTCTCACCCTATCACTTCCATCGCATCTTTAAAGCGGTCATGGGCGAAACACTCAATGAGTATTTACGACGCCTGAGGCTGGAAGCCATCGCGAGTACGCTCTTCTATCAAAAGCCCAGTGTGACAGCCATCGCCCTGGAGTACGGTTTTTCCAGTTCTCAGAGTCTGGCCAAAGCATTCCGGCAGCACTTTGGGTTGACACCCAGCCAGGTGCGAGACTGTGTCGACTTAGCCTCGTTTGCCCAGTTATTGCAACACAGCAAGATCGGACACACGTTGCGCAAGAATGGACACGCCGGTGACATCGAGGCTCCCTACACTACAGATGAACCGCTAACAAGGAGCATCATTATGGACACTATGTCACTCGCCCCCGGCCATCTGGCTTACATTCGCGTTACTGGCCCGTATGGGGAAAACTATCAACCTGCCTGTGAGAAGTTATTTGGTTGGGCAGGTCCGAGAGGATTGGCTGGTAATACCTGTATTTTCGTTTATCACGACAACCCAGAAATCACCGCGGCCGAAAAATGTCGTACGGACATCTGCCTGGTCCTGGACGAGCCGGTTGAAACCGCTCAGGGTATCGAGCTCAAATCGTTTGACGGAGGAGAGTACGCTTTTATTCGCAAAACCATTACAGACCACAGTCAATACGCCCCGGCCTGGGACGAGTTAATGGGGCAGTTGGTTAAAAGTGGGCTCGATTCCGACGACAGACCCTGCTTCGAGCTATATCACTCGTGCGACGACAACACAAACGTTTGTGATGTCAGCTTCTGCACCGCGATTAAAGCCTGAGTACCATCTGGGCGGTTGGTTTATCACCGCCCAAAACAAACAACCACGTTACAATTCGGAAAAAGCCGCTCAAAATCATAGAAAAACGAGCGAAAAAATCAAAAATCAAATCATACCCCGTATTTACAAAACAAATCACGCTCACATTTCATACAACCCGCATTCCCTCAGGCCATATCACTCATAAGTGGTTCAAAATCCTTGCCAAACTTCACCATAAACCCGATGAATAAGTAAAACATAAAAAAATCACCAAATACACGCCATCATTTGCATTCAACAGAACAAACACACCAACAACACCCTTAAAAAAACCAAAAAATTAAAAAATTCAAATCTTTGTTTTAAAAGAAAATAAAATCATAAAACATAAAAGCAAACGTTTTAATAGCAATAAACTCATTGACTCTCAATTTTACACCACCATAATACGCGCCGTTTGCCTGGATTTTGGTAACGTAAGTTTTCGACAATCAGATAGCGGAGGTTAAAAATGGCTGCAGACAACAACTACAGTCTTGGTCCGGTGCCAACATCGGCCAGAAAAGGAGTCGCATCACTGACCATGGTGATGCTGGGGCTGACATTTTTCTCTGCAAGTATGTGGACCGGCGGTTCACTCGGTACCGGCCTGAGTTTCAACGACTTCTTCCTTGCTGTACTCATCGGCAATCTCATCCTCGGTATTTACACGTCTTGTCTTGGCTACATCGGCGCTTCAACCGGCCTCTCCACCCATCTCCTTGCGCGTTTTTCTTTCGGCTCTAAAGGCTCATGGCTGCCCTCAGCCTTGTTGGGTGGAACGCAAGTGGGCTGGTTTGGCGTCGGAGTTGCGATGTTTGCGATTCCGGTGCAAAAAGCCACCGGTATTGATACAAATATTCTGATTATCGTGTCTGGTTTAATGATGACCGCGACGGTCTATTTTGGCATTTCAGCTTTGATGATTCTGTCTGCCATAGCGGTACCGGCCATTGCAATTCTGGGGAGTTGGTCCGTTTCTGAAGCCATAAACAGTGTGGGCGGTTTGAGCGAGCTACAGACCACACAACCAACGCAACCTATTGACTTTTCAGTTGCTCTGGCCATGGTTGTCGGCTCCTTTGTCAGCGCAGGTACACTCACTGCCGACTTTGTTCGTTTCGGTAAAAAGCCAGCAGGCGCGGTCCTGGTGACCATGATCGCGTTCTTTATCGGTAACTCACTGATGTTTGTTTTCGGTGCAGCCGGCGCCTCAGTGACTGGTCAGTCGGATATTTCTGAAGTCATGATGGCACAGGGGTTGTTGTTGCCTGCCATTATCGTCCTCGGTCTTAACATCTGGACCACCAATGACAACGCGCTCTACGCCTCCGGTCTGGGTTTCTCCAACATTACCGGTCTGCCGAGCAAATTCATTTCTATATTCAATGGCCTGATTGGCACCCTGTGTGCGCTTTGGCTGTACAACAACTTTGTGGGCTGGTTAACCTTCCTTTCGTTGGCTATTCCGCCTATCGGTGGTGTGATCATTGCGGATTTCATGATAAATCGTAAGCGTTACCGTGATTTCTCGACCGCAGAGTTTCAGACCATCAACTGGGCCGCAATCTCCGCTGTCGTCATCGGTGTGGTTGCAGGTCATTTCCTGCCTGGCGTGGTGCCGGTCAACGCGGTACTGGGCGGGGCATTGAGTTACCTGATACTCAATCCTATTATCAACAAAAAAACACTCGCAACGCAGACGGCATAAGGACACGTCATGACAACATTACTGATAAAAAACGCCAGACTTGAAGGCGAAGAACCGCTCAAAAACATCTTGATTGAAAACGGCTGCTTCAGCCGGATCGACCCTGCGACGGACAGTGATGAATTTGCAGGCCAAATCCTTGATGCGAAAGGCGGCCTGGCTGTCGCTCCTTTTTGTGAACCACACATTCATTTAGATACCACGCAAACGGCCGGTGAGCCGGCCTGGAACATTTCCGGAACGCTGTTTGAAGGCATAGAGCGCTGGGCGGAGCGCAAAGAACAGCTCTCTATCGAGGATGTGAAAACACGTGCAACCC
This sequence comes from Vibrio sp. V38_P2S17PM301, assembly GCF_009904845.1. Classification (NCBI taxonomy): domain Bacteria; kingdom Pseudomonadati; phylum Pseudomonadota; class Gammaproteobacteria; order Vibrionales; family Vibrionaceae; genus Vibrio; species Vibrio sp. V38_P2S17PM301. The sequence continues at coordinate 12,056 of NZ_WXWO01000095.1, forward strand.
AAACCCTCAAATGGCAAATTGCCAACGGCGTGCAGCACGTCAGGACGCATGTCGATGTATCTGATCCCACTCTGATCGCTCTCAAAGCAATGCTTGAGGTACGGGAAGAGATGAAGCCCTGGGTCGACATACAGATCGTGGCCTTTCCTCAAGAAGGTATCCTCTCTTATCCCAATGGCAAAGCGTTACTCGAAGAAGCGCTCAAACTAGGGGCAGACGTGATCGGCGCAATCCCCCATTTTGAGTTCACTCGTGAATACGGTGTTGAATCACTGCACTATGTGTTTGAACTGGCGAAAAAATACGATCGACTGATCGACGTACACTGCGATGAAATCGACGACGAACAGTCCCGCTTCGTTGAAACGCTGGCGGCATTGGCGCACAAATACGCCATGGGTAATAAGGTCACAGCCAGTCATACAACCGCTATGGGTTCTTATAATGGCGCCTACGCGTCACGGCTATTCCGATTGTTGCGGATGTCCGGCATTAATTTTGTCGCGAACCCACTGGTGAATATCCACCTTCAGGGCCGTTTTGACGATTACCCTAAACGCCGTGGCGTCACCCGGGTGAAAGAGATGCTCAACGCAGGCATTAATGTCTGCTTTGGTCACGATGATGTATTCGATCCCTGGTATCCTCTCGGAACCGCCAACATGCTCCAGGTGCTGCATATGGGCCTACATGTGTGTCAGGTGATGGGCTATGACCAGATCAATGAGTCGCTCAAACTCATCAGCAGCCACTCCGCCCGCACGTTAAACATTCAGGATCACTACGGCATTGAAGTCGGCAAACCAGGCAGTCTGTTGATCCTACCAGCAGAAAGTGGTTTTGATGCACTGCGCCGTCAGGTCCCGGTGCGCTACTCGATACGTCATGGCAAAGTGATTGCTGAGACGGCCCCGACCGTCACGCAGATTCACCTTAAAAATTCAGAACCGGTCGATTTCCGGCGTTGAGAATAAAGGCGAGTGTCAACCTTATTTAGGACGGTACAGTGTAGAAATTCCGCCTTTTCTTCTGTTATCACCCTTTTTTTTTGCGTAAAATATGCACACCAAGACATAGGGTGATAATAATGAAAAACAGATGGTTAGGTGTGGCGTGTACATTGCCATTGCTGTCAGCATGCAGTGACGCCAATTCAACGGTTCAGGTGACAAGCGAAACGGTATCATCAGAGCAAATTGACACGATTGTGAACAATATCAACACACGTTATCCTGAGGCGACTCAGGAGCAGAAACAGAACGCAGCAGAGGTGGTGGTGCGCGCCATCGAAAATCTGGTGTTTGTGGAAGGCGGCCGTTTTGAGATGGGCGATTTTGGTGCACCGTGTGAGATCCCAAGCAGAACAGTCGGTCGTATGGATTGGTCACCCGATGTGCAGTGCTTAAGTGATCCTTTTAGTGAAGAGACAGGCGCGGCTGACCTTCATACCGTTACTTTGAGTGACTATTCCATCTCGAAATATGAAACGCGCTTTATTGAAATGGAAGCAATGAGGTGGATCTCTGATTTACCAGTGGCAGATAATAAATATGAGGGTTTTAAGCTCATAAAAAATCAAACAATTGATAGGGATTCGGACGAATATTCTCGTTTGCTCAGTAACAGGCCAAAGCAAGCAGCTAAAGCTAAAAGTTGGCAAGAGGCGAAAGATTACTGTCAATGGTTAGGGGAAGTCAGTTTACTGCCATTTGATTTGCCCACAGAGGCACAGTGGGAGTATGCGGCAAGAAGCCGAGGGCTGAATTACTATTTTGCAACTAACAATGGATACCGACAAACGAGTGGAGATCAGTATTTTGATCCTGAGAACGGTATATATGTTGAATATCAACAGAGTGACGCTAATACTCCCGGTTATGGGGAAACATACCAAGTAGATGCCTACCCCCCAAACCCTTTGGGGGTTTATGGTATGACGAACCAGGTGAGTGAATGGGTGAATGACTGGTATTCCCCTGATTATTATAAAAACTCACCCAAGCTCAACCCCCAAGGCCCATCATCCGGGACTGAAAAAGTATTGCGGGATGCCTCCGGTACCACAATGACGTTTGCACGCATTCATTCCACTCCCGAAAAAGAAGGGTACTCTCCTGGCGTGAGTTTTCGTTGTGCGCTGCAACAATGATGGCTTTTAAACAATTGTGGCCCGAAAAAGGGCCACAATGTTAAACGTATCGAGTGCCAGCATCCCTATCCAGCATGGCGATTTGCTGCTTGACCAAATCACGTTTCATGGCGAGCATGGCACCACTTCGCGGTGAATAGGGCGCTTGGGCGATATCGGCCACTTTATTGGTTTCGGCGAGCTTGGCCACCCAAAGATTAAACTCCTCTTGCTGCTCCCCATCTAAAATAGCATTGATACGAACCAGATTATCAAATAACACGCGCTCAGCTTTGTTTGGTCGTCCTTCAGACGCCATATTTTCTAGAATTTCTTCAAATTTATGCCAACTGTAAGTGCTCTCTTTGAGCAATTTACAGATGGCGGTTTCCTGCTCTTCTTCCCAATTAAAGTAAAAGCTTTCGACAAGTAGATCGAGCATGGCCCCAATGGCTTCGGGCGGCAGACGATGAAGAGGGACGCTACTTCGGGTCGCATCGTTCATGATTCTACGAGAAAGCTCTGCTGCTTTCTTCTCTCTATTTTGCATTTCTTCATAGATACTTTTCCACTCAGCAATCTGAGCTTCGCCTGCTTGCACTGCTTTGAGTAGAGCTTGTTCTGGATCTTGGATAACATCAGATGCAAAGGCCACAATTGTTGAATCCACTAGATATTTGTAGGCTTGTTGGTCAATGTTTTTGAGTGCTCGGTAATCCACGTATTGCAAGCCTTGCCAAATGACTTTTGCCAGCTCCCAAAGCTCATCCATATTGATAACAGCGCCAAAGCCGCCACCGCCACCGACACCCCACACGAGCTTTCCTGAACATTTGACGTAAAAGTTGCCATTGAGTAAAGACAATTGGAAATCAGCGCTCAATCCAGCCCCGGCTGCGATATTGCCTTCCGTTTTGATTTCAGCCAGTGTTTTAAACTTGGTGGTATTGATGTCTTTCGGTGGCTGCCATTCCATGGCCCCGGTTAATTGGCCACTGGCTTGAACTCCGGCAAAGCCTTGAGCTTTAAAACCGACATCCCCTTTAGGCGCACGACTCAGGTTGACACTCGGCGTAAACATCACGCCAGTACTGCCACCATTCTCTTCGGGTTGGTTACCGGCCTGGAGGCTGGCTTCTGCCATGCCCCCAACAAAGCAACCAATCGTTGCCGTTCCTTTTAAACGAAAACACCCAAATGAATAGGTCGCCGGTTGTTTATTGGCATCGGTATAGCTCAGCATGACCGGCAGACCATTCTCATAAGGCAAGAACAGGTCAGCAGAAATTTTAGCTTCGGCCAATGAAATACTGCCTTCAGCACCTAATGCAATGCCCACTTTCCCTTTGGATGGTTCAAAGGAGGCGGCGACGCTTGCCTGAGCTCCCCAGCGCAGTAATTGCGCTTCCGCACTGATGGCAAACTGCGTTTCGCCGTCTTCATTCAGAAAGGGTTGTGTGGATGTCCACTCTTTATATTTCCAGCCTTCAAGTTGCCATGAGTTCAGCTTTGCTTCAAACTTAGGTGATAGCGTTCTATCTTTAAAGTCTTCTTTGATATCTTGAGCAATGGCCTTACCGAAGCGTTTGAAATCCCTCTGTTCTAGCGCGTTCATGGCTCGAGTGTTTTGATACGACCGTCGCCAGCGCCGCACTTCCCGTTCATAAAAACGATCACGAACGTAAAGCGCTCGCTCTTGCCGCACAGAGTAGACTTCTCTGACATGATGACGCACCCTTTGCGTTGCTGCTTCCCTTCCTGTTTTGTTGAAGCGGTTAAGGTCAACGCCCATCTTCACCACACTTTCTTTTTGCACGGTTTTTGTTTCTAGTGCACTGTAAAAATCAATTTGTAACTGAATTCGGGTGAGTATTTCTTTTCGTAAGGTGTCGACAGAGCTGTCCCCAAACCAGTCATCACGGTAGTGTTCGACAAATCGATGGCGATCTCGCAAGGATTTGAGCTCCGCTTTAATGCGCTCTTGGTTGGGCGGCGTTTGAGGTTTTCGAGCTCTGACGTCAGATGCTCGGGCGCTGGCTCGGCTAGGCGTTTGCGTTTCAAGAGCAAACACGCCGGCATGCTTGGCATCTTCCAGCCATGCCGCTCTCTTGAGCGCATATCGCTCTAAACTCTCTCGGGTGGCCGTATTTTGATCCGGCGCACTCTCAAGAAGCGCTCTGTAGCTATCAATCAGTCGATCCGTTTGTCGGGCCTCTTCTTCTAACAATTGGGTCGATTTTTCATCCAGAGACCAGTATTCCAATGGGCCTTCTCCGGTGAAAAACAGCACATCATGAACGTCTATCGGTGTACACAGTGGCGGTGCGATTAGTGTCGGCTGAGTGGCCAACGGTCGTGTGTCTGTAACCGGTTCAACGGAATACTCAGGCTCAATGGGTTCATCCGTACTTTTTTGGGGAAGCAGAAGGGAAGCGCCAATTTGAATGAGATCGGGATCCGGTTGATACTGAGGGTTAAGTTGCAACAGCGTATTAAAATCCACTTGTTGCTCGACAGCAATTCTTAATAGGGTATCACCGGGTTTAACGATGTAAGGGGTGGTCATGCTTTTTACTCCGTTGCCCACTGGTTCATAATGCTTTGCATATTCATCACCTGATCATCAGATAACGACCAGGCACCAAGCTTGTCGGCGCTTTGTGTCGGTTCAGTGATTTGAACGAGAAGCCAGTCTTGGTCGTACCATTGAATGGCGGAGACGGCTGGAAAAAACGCTCTTCGCTCTTTGTTGTTCATTGCCCCAAGAATAGGGAGTAAAGATCGAGGGTCATAGAAGCGAAAGAGCGTTTCTGCCCCGTCACGATCCACGATGAGCCTCTGACGAAGAGAGGTCAGAAGCACTTGATCTGACAGGTCTTGCTCAGTAAACAATACGCACCCACAAGGACATTGCGCCATTTGCTGTTGGCATTTATGCAAAGCTTCCTGCTCCAGACAAATCAGCACCGGTCCGGGTGTGACGTGGGTAAATCGAGTCTGCTCGAATAAACGATGTACCATCAATGTAGGTTGAACTTGCTCCAATTGGTGTTGCCAGTCAGGCCAGAGAATAGGCTCTAGTAATGCGTAGGCTTTTTGGTTGTGAGCGATGGCGGAGGTGAATCGATGCTCGACCCTCCAATTCGGATTTAACTGTGCAGTTGGCATGTTTTCCCTTTCCCACATTGACATAATTCTTGTAACACGCCCCCTTCCTCAACCAGGCTTCGATAGGTTGCCGAGGTGATTTCAGGGATAGGCTTCGTTAATAAGGATGGTCCTCTAGGGCGACGAGTATTGACGGCCACATTTTTTACCGAACCTGGCCCCGGGTTAATGTTGACTTTACCGCCTTTGAACGCCACATCAGCACCATCAATTAAAATGGAAGCGCCATAAAACGAAATGGTCCCGCTGCTTAACACCAACCCGGCGGCTCCGACCTGCACTTTAATTTCATCGGCGGCGATGACAGCCGTCTGGCCGTCAGAGCGCACAGAGGTGTTTCCATTGACTTCAACACCGAGATGGTTACCTACCGAAAGTGTGTCGTCGCTGCCAATATCCACTGAACGTGAGGCCACCATAACCTGGGAGAGATTGTCTCCGATATCCGTGGTGTCGTTTTTGCCAATTTGCGTGGTGCGATGATCATCGATCATCAGCTCTCGGTTGTTGGTTATTTTTTCGGACTCATTGGCGTTGTAGGTCACCGTGACGTCTTGCTCAACATGCTCTCTGAAAGTCTGTTTCGTTAGAGAGGTTTTGTGGCCGTCTATCTCTTCTTTGCGGTCTGCGTGTATCTCATTGCTCTGATGGCGCCCCACTTGCAACACTTCGTCTTGACCAATGTCCCGGTAGCGGTTATGAAGCACTTTGTGGCTCATGTCTTTTTGTGCCCGAAAGTAGATTTCTTCCTGATTGGCTTCATCTTCAAACGAGAGTTCGTTGTAGCCCTCAGCTTTGTGGCTTTGGGTACGAAAGACGGTGCGGGTTTTGTTTTCCGGTAAGGCGTAAGGGGGATGATGCAACCCGTTATACACAGCCCCGGTGACCAACGGGCGGTCCGGATCCCCTTCAAGGAAAGTGACCACGACCTCGTGGCCAATTCGTGGTAGATAAACAGCGCCCCAGTTGGGGGCGGCCATCGATTGGCTGACCCGCAGCCAGCAACTGGCGTGCTCATCGTGCTGAGCGTATCGGTCCCAATGGAACTGAACTTTAATCCGGCCCAGTTCATCGGTGTAAATCTCTTCCCCGGCCGGGCCGACCACCACGGCGGTTTGCGGGCCATCGACGATGGGAGCACGCATTTTCGGAGCGCGGAAGGTGACGTCTCTGGGCATGCACACCAACTGGTTGTGGTAAGACGTTGGGGCTTCACCGGCCTCTTCTTCATGCACGCGTGGGTTATGACCATGATGCGTGACGGCCATCAGGGTATAGTCCCGGTTAATCGCGCGTCTTGGATGTTGACTGAGTACCATACTGTAACCCGCCGTGAGGCGCATGATGTTGCTGGACGCTTGTATCTGCTCCTGGTCGACATGAAACCCGGATTGCCATTCGTGGGCGCGATGTTGACCGATGGCCGGCGCGACATAACGGCCCGGATAATCGTACAGGGCTAAATCAGTATCGGGGGATGGGCCAACCGCGTTGACCGACTGCGGCGTTTTGGGCGTCAGGTAATGGTAGTCGTTATAGGTGACTTGTCCGGTACGCACGGTATTGATTTGCTCAAGGTCAAACAGGTGCTCCCGGTCAGCCACACCACCGGCGTCACTGTGATACACCAACGGTCCCAGGTAAGACGCATTCAAAGGCGTGCTGGGCAGCTCAGGGATGGCATCGTTGCTGTCAGCGATCACCAGTGTGTGGGTGGCCTCCGAGTGCTCAAAGTAGTACCACAGGCCATGCTCGGCCAGCAGGCGCTGGATAAAATGGCTGTCCGTCTCCCGGTACTGAAGGACGTACTCGTTGACAGGATAGTCCCGGCTGAGCTCAAAACGATAGTCCTCGGCGCCGGCATCATCAAGGACGGCTTTAATGATGTCCGGTGCGCTTTGTGCCTGGAAGATACGACAGTCCTGACGCTGGGTTAAGAACCACAGCTGTGGGACCAGGGTCAGACGATAGCGGGAAAAACGGCGACCTTCGCCCAGATAGCTGACGTCATTAATCAGGCCATGAAAAACACGGGCGACGCCCATGCCCTGGCCATAAAGGGTCAGCACACCGGCCTGACGGCTGAGTTGCGTCATCGTCAACCCGGACTGGGGCGAGAGCACGGTCAGGCTGACTTGAAATGGGCAGGACAAGGCTTCGGTAACCTGGAAACTTTCGACCTTAAAATCCAGCCCTTGGCCAGAGACAACAAATTGAAATTCAACATCACGAGACATGGCAACGACCTTGATAACAACAAACAACAAAAGGCCAAGCGGACGTTGGCCTGCTTATTTCAAAGAGGGTGGCGTTATGCCTCGCGCGGGGCGCGCCAATCATCGTGACCTGATGTACCGCAGTTCTCATGCGTGACTTCAATGGCACGGTACGTAAAGCGCAGCACTTCTTCCGTCACGCGGTCGGCCGTCGCCGCATCCTGACAATGCGCCATGCGGGTGTTCATATCAACCAGCAACGCGTCAATCAGCTTGATGGTGTAGTAGTGCTCTTGCTTGCCCTGCACGGACGTGCGGTAGAAACGGATTTGACACTCTGGCAGCTTCTCGCCAGAGACCAGCGCGTTGAACAGCAGCGGTGAGGTGCGGTCTTGTACTTTAGTCACGACGACGGGTTTATGGACCCGTTGACCAGTAGGCTGTCCACTTTGTGGATCGCGTGGAATGGTGAGGACGTGCTCCAGCTCCTGAATCAAGAACTCATCGACGTGAGCTTCTTGCCAGGTGTTGCCGACAGAGTCGGCGGAGAATGCCTCTTTAGTGATGTGACCTTGGGTTTCACCCTGGATGGACATATAAGCAGGAGTTGGCATTAGTTTACCTTTGATTGATACCAAAAATGAATGATTCTTTTATATCAGTGACTTACAAGGTTTATGCCAGTGTTGTGTACCGATTCTAAATCAATAACTTAGCACCAGTAGGGTTTTGTTGGATAACAGAGTGAACAATTTCTTAGCCAATTTGCCAAAAAGTGGTTCAGACAAACTATTTCTTGTTTCAATTCATGGAAGAATTGCCCTGATGGGTCTCTGGCCACAGGCTTAACGGGTTTAGCATCCACCAATACGTGTGTGATGCAGCGTCAGGTGCTCATGTAACTGCTTATGTGTGATCAGGTTGCTGCATAGGAGGACAAACAAGGTCTTACGTATTCGCCGGAGAGTCGCTCGGTTATGTTGCTGGGTTTCCTTGCCCAACTGGATCAGATGCCAATCGAGCTCTTTGCTTTCATTGAAATCCACATAATGTGAAGATGGGGACCAAACTTTCTCATGCGACATTGTGGTTGTTCCTCTATGCCTCATGTCATGAGCGGATTCTTTATCACGCTCTCCATCTCGGCAGGATGGACTAAGATATGCGCTTGATGCGTTTCAGCATTCCACTCTTTCATCTCAGCTATGAATCGACCATGAGCGTTCACTGAGTTGATAAGCTCGGAGGCTTGGTTTGACTGAATCAACATCGAAAGCGCGACTTGTTTATGCTTCTGAGCAAAATTGTGTTCGATTTGCTCCTCAAGCATGTAAAGTCATGAAAACAAGAAACATTGGCTCGAAAACCGTGAAAAGAATTATTGCTGAACGAGAAAAAAGACATACAATTAGACATAGTGTATACGTTTGTTATGACACAATTAAGTATTGTTAGTTAAGGGATTTTACTCAGTGAAACACGAATGAATACTTTGTTTACTGTATGCTCTGAAAAATTCGCCTTTTTGTTATTTTCAAGCTGGCACCACAGGTGCCCGATCGGAAATCACCGCGCCATCTTTAATGGTGATCACGCGCCGGGTCCGCTCTGCCAAAGCGTTGTCGTGGGTCACGATGATCAATGTCCTGCCTTGCTGGTGAAGTTGATTGAACAACGCCTCGATCTCCGCTCCCGATTTTGAATCCAAAGCTCCGGTAGGTTCATCAGCCAGAATAATGTGTGGATCGTTCACCAGTGCCCTCGCGATCGCCACACGTTGCTTTTGTCCGCCTGACAGCTGATTCGGTTTGTGATCCAGCCTGTCACCCAGCCCGACCAGCTCAAGTAAGCGGGCAGCACGAGCACGTCGTTCTTTCGCTTTAACTCCGGAGTACACCAGCGGCAAGGCCACGTTGTCCAGCGCGCTCGCGTATTCCAGCAAATTGAAACTCTGGAATACAAAGCCAATTTTCTGATTGCGAATCGATGCCAGCGCATTAGCACTCAGCGCCGAAACATCCTGTCCATCCAGATAATATTCACCGTTCGTCGGCTGATCCAGACATCCCAGCACATTCATCAGCGTGGACTTTCCCGATCCTGACGGGCCAAGGATCGCCAGAAATTCGCCCGGCGCTATCGTCAGATCAACCCCATCCAGTGCGCGGACTTCGGTTTCACCGCTAGCGTAGTACTTACAGATATTGTTGAGCCTGACCAAAGGTTTGTCGGATAACATCATGATTTTTCGTTCAACTTTTTATTCACTTTGCAGTGCCTGCAACGGCGTAATACTGGCGGCACGATTTGCCGGTAGCCAGGCTGCAGCAACACCAATCACCAGTAGTGTCGCGATCACAATCGCCACCACCAGCCAGGACAACTCGGGAATAGGTTTACCCAGTTGCTCGTAAAACACGTTTCCGTCCAGATTCACCGCTCCGATTGCCGATACCATGGCGTAAGTCACTCCAAGTCCCATCACCCCACCCAACATCATGGTCAGCATGGACTGAATCAGATAGTGCAGCCGGATAGCTGTTGGGGTCGCCCCAACCGCCATACGCACACCGATGTCGCGGGTAGAGCGCTTCACGGTGGCATACATCACGTTGGCAATACCCACGCCTGCTACAGCCAGCGTAACGAAACCGATGATGCCAAGAAAGCTTTGTAAACCAACCAGAAACTGCTGCATGCTTTTTTGTTTTAAAAACATATCGTCGATTTGCACAGCCTGTTCGTCGGCCACACTGGCTCCATGTTTACGCGCCAGGCTCTGACGTAAGGTCGCAGCCAAAACCAACCGATCGGCATGCTGACTTGGCTGGACATTGATCGCGCCGATATCACCATTTGTATGAAAACGTTGCCAGGTCGACAAAGGCACAAAACTAGAGTAGTTCACCGGATCGCCCCATTCGATATCCGCACTGTTTTTGGCCAGTACCCCAATCACGGTAAACTCTTCCGATCCGAGTTTGACTTTTTGACCCACCGGGTTCACTTTTAACTTCACCGCATCAAACCAATTAAACGCTTCATTTGGGTTAAACAGATCCGCCGCGCTGGCATAACCCAACACGATCACCTTACGTTGCTCTTTTTGATCGAGCGGATTAAACCAGCGGCTGCCGGGCATCATCTTCAGTCTGGTCATGGTCGCATATTCCGTCGGAACCGCGATCGGGTTGCGCCACGTTCCCCGGTCACCAACGGAAAGTCGCTCATCCCATTCTGCGCTCGGCAGCGCAGTGAGTACCGCTGGTAACGCCTGCAACGCGGCGCTATCATCAACCTTGAGTTTGAGCGGTTGTCCCTCATGAAACACGCCGTTGTCGATACTCGCCATCCCACCCGTTACATACAAGAGATTGCCATTGCCATTTTGGATCGTGCGGATAACACTCAGGCGGATCCCCTCTCCAACCGCGAGCATAGACGCAATGCACAACGTCGCCCAGGTGACAGCGAGAACCGTCAGCGTCAGGCGCAGTTTCTCAGCGGCCATTTCCTGAATAATTTGTCGCATCGGTAACAACATCGTCACACCCTCGCACTCAAAGCCACGACCGGCGTCAGTCTCGACGCACGGCGGGCCGGAAAATACGACGCCATCAAAGCCAGTGCGACAGTGACGAGCATGGAAACACCAATCGAACCTAGCGTGATCACCGGGGTTCCCATCCAGTCCGGTAGTGATAGTTGAACCAGTAAATGAACCGTCCCTGCGGCGACTAGCAAGCCTGTCAAAGTACCGACAACGACGAGAGTGAGCCCTTCGGCAAGGAACTGAATCATGACTGAGTTTTGCGTTGCGCCGATGGCCAACCGAACCCCAATTTCACGGGTTCGCTCCGTCACCGAAAGGAACATAATATTAGCGACCCCTAACGCGCCGACAGCCATGGTCATCGCCCCGCTGGCGGCGAGAAATAACTGGATCCCGCGTAATATCCCGTTGATCACATCCGCGCCATCACTAAGATCGGGCAGATGAATAGCGTCCGTATCACTAGGGTCGAAATGCAGCTGACCCGCGAAATAACGCAACAGGTTCTGGCGCAACAGAGGGCCATTGATCTCCTGTGCGGGCTTAACCAGCAGCAACCCTGGTTTGTCATTCCAGATATCCAGATAGGTGGTTATTGGGATCAACACACGACGCTGATCGCCAAAGGAGATCCCCGAATTTTCATCACTGAGTACACCAATGATGTAAAACGGGATACCCTTGACCTTAATCCTGTCCCCAACCGTCAGTTTGCCCATCTGAGCAATCTGGTTACCGACTATCGCAACACGGGTGTGGTTATTGAGATCCGAGGGGGTAAATCTCCTGCCTCCCGGCTTCAGAGTTAGCTGCGCTAACGACAAATATGCGTCATCGGTACCGCCAACATTAGACGTGAGGGTCTGACCTTTGCCGTTAGTGACGGCCGCATCCCACTGTTCGTACATCAGCGCCAGTTTAGAAACGTACCCAGTTTGCATCAGACGGTTAGCCTGCTCCGCGGAGATTTGAATCGTCCGCCGTGCCGCGAATCCCTGCCATGGTTTACCGGTTTGAGAAGGTGCCACAATCTGAGTGCTGTTGGTCAGTAGAGCAAAAGCCGCACTCTGTTGGCGATAAAAACCTTCTCCCAACGCCATCAGAACCACCACAGAAATCACACCCCAGGATATGGCAATCACGGCCAGCGCACTTTTCATTCGGTGTGCCGTTAATGTCTGTCCGGTTTGTTGCAGCACGTTGATCATGAACGCAATGCTCCGGAAATCATGCTGATGGTGTTATCGTCTAGTTTACCGGCGGCTTGTAACAGGCCAATACGCTGACGCCAGTAGCCATACAAGTTCTGCTGCAGACTGTTTCTGGCCGTAAACAAATCGTTGTGTGCATCAATAACGTCCGAGGCTTGCGCCATCCCCGCGTCATACAGTGTTTCTTTACTACTCAGCACTCGAGCACGGTAATCAACCAACTCTTTGGCCATCAGCACTTGTTGCCAGTTGAGCCTGACTTGCTCGAATTGTTGTTGAATGCGTTTTTGAATGTCGATCTCCACTTTGCGAACATCTTGCTTAGCACTGAGAACCGTCAATGATGCCTGATCCACTTTAGCCCGAGTCGCACCGTTTAAATCAATCGGCACAGTCAATGATAGACCGGCACTGAACTCGCCCTCTGAACGTCGATCGCCGTCCTGATAACCAAGGTTCCCCGTCAATTTCGGGTAATAACCGCCTTGTGCGACCTTTCTCGCGACTTCGCTAACCTTGAGTTTCTGCATCGCCACCAGCAATTCGGGGCTGTTATCTTTGGCCAGTTTCAACCACTCGGTTTTGGTGCTGACCAGCATGGCAGGTTCCACCAGCGTATCGGTCTGAATCTCATCCACGTGTTCGGGCAGACGGTCTATCAGCGCCGCCAATTCAGCGCGCTTTTCTTCCAGTCTCGACTGGGCACTGAGAATCGCCGCTTTTTCCGAGATCTGGTTGGCACGCATATCTTCGATGTCAATCGACTTCGTCTTACCCGCCCGGTAGCGCTTCTCAGAGATCCGCAGCAGCTTATCGCCTTCCGCCAGTTTGTTCTGTGCCAGTTGTAGGTCACCTTGAGCGCTGGCCACATCCAGGTATGCACTGATGAGCTGTTGAGCCAGCGCATTGTGTTCTTTTGACAATTCCAGCTCGGAGGCGACGTAGCTGGCCTGTGCCTGATCCAAACCGGACCATAGCGTGCTGTCCCAGATAGTCTGAGTAATGTCCGCCCCATAACTGGTTGCGTTTCGGTGATTGTCATTCCAGCTTGTGGACGCCGTAGCATTCATCGAAGGCAATAACGCACTGCGACTCTCGGAAACTTGCACTTCACCGGCACGAACTCCGATCTTTGCCTGCTCATACGATGGATCGTACTGTTTCGCCGCCTGCCAGGCCTCTTCAATCGACAGGGCATAACTTGGCATGGCCAACAACCCCACTGACATTACCAGCATGCCTCGCACCGGGCGCCAAATTTTGTTACCCATGCACTGCGTCCATCATGCTGTTGTCAATGATCTGCTCATCCAGACTGACGCCTTCAATGACTTCCACCTGAATACCGTCCGACAAACCGAGTTTTACCGGCTGGGAGTGAAAGCCCTGTTCAGAGTTATCCGGGATCAGGACGGTGGGCGTGTCCCCTTCAAACTTCAATGCACGCTCTGGCAACGTCAGAACATTCTGTGCCTGTTTGAGGGTGATTTTCGCGGTAGAGGAAAAACCGGAACGTAGCGTGACGGTATCCGGTATTTGCAGGTTGGCCACTTCCACCTCAAAGCCGTTATCAAAGCTCTTGGCTGAGGTGTCTGCCGGAGCATTGAGGTTTTCCGACTGAATCGCGACCTTGGTCAGTGTGCCGTGTATTTCGAAATCCGGAAACGGCGCTACCGTCAACACGACCGGCATACCCGGAGTTAACTGCGCAGCATCATGTTCGCTGACACTGCCTTTAAAAACCATGCTGTTCATGTCCGCCAGCGACATCATTTCTGTCGCCGCCTGACTGGATTCAGTCGAAATAATCGGTTCACCCACTTCGACTTTACGATTCAGTACCGTACCGTCAATCGGCGCATAAATGGTCGACGTCAGTTTGGAGTTGCCCACCGAGGCTTCCCCACTTTGAATCAGTTCCAGATTCTGGCGTTTTTGTAACACGTCAGCTCTTGCGGATTTCACCTCTGATCGGGCGGTGACATACTCGTCATAATTACGCGGAATGATATTCTGTTTGATCAGGCTCTCCAGATTGGCCAATTTCTGACGTGCCGATTCTAAATCCGCGTCACTGCGCATCAGCGCAGTAGAGGCTTCTGTCAAAGCTTGGGGCGTCGGATTTGGACGCACTTTTATCAGAGCCTGACCTTGTGTCACTTTCTGCCCAACTTGGACGTATATTTCACCCACAATGCCATCAATTTGTGATTTGATTGATACCGAGTGCGCGGGCACGATTTTACCCACCGCAATGGCTTGTTTTTCAACACTGCCTTTTTCTACACCAATGGTCGGAAAGGGTTGAGGTGTAGAGCCGGAGTTAACATAAAGAGACACACCACCGCCGACAATGCTGGCCGCTATCAGCGAGAGGATCCAGGGTTTGGACATGAATGACTTCCATCTACGATTAAGGCTGTAGCCATCTGACTACGTCAGGATTGTTAAGTTCCGTCCAATAATACAGTGTACAAATCCACCCCAGCCATAGATTTAATGTATGGATTTGTATTTACAATACGCGTAAAACAAAAAGGGAAGCGTTACGCTTCCCTTCTCTACTCAAGCCACATTTAACCGAGCATGGCTTGACGATTTTTACTCATCGGACGAATACGTCGAATCGCCACTGCACGATGCTGTTTCTTTTTAATCTGGATATGACACAGCTCCAGAATCAAACCAAACGCCATCGCAAAATACACGTAACCTTTGTTGACATGGATGCCAAAGCCTTCCGCCATCAACAAGCCACCGAGCAGCACCAGAAACAGCAACGCCAGTGTTTTGAAGCCCGGGTAACGAGTCACCAGGTTATTGATCTTTTCTGCGGTCATCGCCATTACCACTGCCGACGCCAGAATCGCCGCGACCATCACGGGAACATCTGAAGTCAGGCCGACAGCAGTGATCACCGAGTCCATCGAAAACACCGCGTCAACAGCAACAATCTGTAGCAACACGACCGCCAGTCCGGTACGAACTCGAGTGGAGTGCGCAGACTCGACATGCATCAACCACGACCAAAGTTCCTTAGCACTTTTGGCCAATAGGAAGGCACCACCCAGGATCATAATCGTGTCGCGTCCGGTAAAGGTCATACTGGCGACAGACCATAATGGTTGAGTTAAAGACATCACCCAGGATATCGAAAAGACCAACACGATACGCGCCATGACAGCTAAAGCAATACCCAGATTACGTGCAGTTCGACGTTGATAAGCGGGAAGTCGTTCACACAGCACCGAGATAAACACTACGTTGTCGACGCCCAAGACAATTTCAAGGACAAACAAAGTAGCAAATACGGCCAGAATTTCGGGTTGTAAGAAGAGTTCTAACATGATTCAGCCTCCGCATATAAGGAAGCCGAGAAGAAGTGAAGTCGCCTGAAGGGGTCGTCCATTGAGTTTTTTATACCTCTGTTACTTAGGGATCCGTAGTAAATCACCCTAGTGAAACTAAGGCAATAGTGGCAAGTGTAACAATTTATGACAAAAGAAAACCCCACCAAGCTCTCGCCTGGTGGGGTCGGTTCTTACTCGCAGCAATCCGGCTACTTTAGGTGCTCCCTGCATCTATTCCCTGATAGTAAGCTGCATCCTTCAGCACTTTCCGTATCATCGCCTTCCTAGCGGTGTCCTTTATCTGTCTTCCTGACAGACGTGCCTCAGTCCTTGAAGTTGTCCATTAACCTTCCGTAGTGTAACCATCCTAGTTACTGAGCTTCCAGCCAATGTCCTTCGCTTTCCTTGCCAATCATTCATCCTGAATAATCGAATCTTCTTCCTGAAGATGACCAATCCATGGGTCTTTCCTGTTCCGTGTCGGCATCCTGCTGACACCTTCAAGATTAGGCGCTGGAGATTTTTCGACAACTCAGACTTCTCACAAACTCAGTCGAACAAAAAACCACCACCAACAAATAAGCTTTAAAATACAACAACTTAATAAATTACAACGCCTATGTCTGGTAAAAATAACGATGTAGTCTCACGCCTTTGTAAGAGATCTCGCACAAGAACTTGAGCAAATTCACCCATCAGGATGCTGCCCTCAACCAAAAACGCAGTGACGCACTTCACAGTCTTTTATCTGCTGCCGCCTTGTACTCATGACCTGAGTGTCTATTTTTCTGGACTCAAGCCAAATAAATTAGGATATTATTGCTGAATTCAATCACAGCAATCACAACGCCGCTAATTCAGAGGAACGACGAATGATTTCGAAATGGGCACAACGCTTTTACCAAATGGCAAAACTTGTTGGCTCCTGGAGTAAAGACCCTTCCACACAAGTGGGTGCCGTCATTACTAAACAAAACCGAATTGTATCCGTTGGCTTTAACGGCTACCCGCACGGTATCTCAGACAGCGCCAATACCGACGATCGGGATATGAAATATCTGAAAACTTTGCACGCTGAGGAAAATGCGATTCTGTTCGCCAAACGAGATTTGGATGGCTGTGAAATCTGGGTTACACATTTTCCATGTCCGAACTGTGCCGCCAAAATCATCCAAACCGGCATTTCGGCCGTACACTGCCCCGAGCAAACGGAAGATTTTCTCTCTCGCTGGGGAGATAAGATTATGGTGAGTCAGGAAATGTTTCTTCAGGCTGGCGTGAAAGTCAATTGGCTTCCCTTAAGCGATCTTGAACACATTGACGTCTGATCAATTCACTGTGTCGAAAAGGCTCCTTAACGGAGCCTTTTTCATCTCAACGAGTAGAAATTAGATTTGCACAGCTGAAAACCTCGCCTCTCAAAGCGCCAAAACACTCTTTTTTGCTCGCCATAACCACTTCCAGTAAAACGAGGCTAATTGCGCTCATTCATGTTCACTAAAAAAGCGTAATTTGTGACACAAGCCAAACCTCAATTCCACACACTTACACCAATTACAAAAGATACTGAGAAATGAGTATTTTTTAACAAAAAATAAGTTTGCAGTTCTGAAATTGTCAATAGCCGCCAGTCATTGAAAAACACGGTAAATAGGTTGTCTTTCCGCGCTTATCCAGCAAAAACCACCAGAATTAATTTTTCTAGCAGAATAAGATGTTAGCCATTACAATCCTGCCACATAAAAATTACAACAGAATTACAGATTCTAATAACCCTCTGCTCACCTCCCCCTACAACTACCAGGTCAGCAGAGTCAGCCCATAATGTGAAAGGTCCTATACATACGATGAGTCCAGAGAAACACCTTCTTGACTGGCAAACCAGCCAAACGATTGCTGAATCCATTTGTCCCCTGATTGGCCAGCTTTATCGACAAAAAGGCGTAGAAGTTATCCTGTTTGGAAAAACGCTGATTAACGCTACCACCATCGATATCATCAAAGCACACCGCGTCGCCCGCCGTTACACCGGTACTCCTCTTTCTGCTGAGCAAACTCAACCAATTATCCAATGTCTGAGCGAAATGGAACTGTCTCCTTGTCGAATCGATATTGGTCAGCTTGCTCACCAATACTGGAATGGACGCGACGATGCACACGGTATTAAAGACTTTATTCACACTGCACTGGTCGGTGCCATGAATGGCCAAACCGTGTCTGAGCCTCGTGACGTTGTGCTGTACGGTTTCGGCCGCATCGGCCGTCTGCTCAGCCGTCTGCTGATTGAAAAAAGTGGCCCTGGTTACCCGCTTCGCTTACGCGCCATTGTGGTTCGCGGTGGCAAGAAAGGGGATCTGGAGAAACGTGCCAGCCTGCTGCGTCGTGACTCAGTTCACGGTCAGTTCAACGGCAGCATCATTGTCGATGAAGAACGTAAAGCCATCATCGCAAATGGCAACTACATCCAGATTATTTATGCCAACAAGCCAGAAGACGTCGACTACACCGCTTACGGCATCAACAATGCACTGATCGTTGATAACACAGGTGTTTGGCGCGATTCAGAAGGTTTGAGCCAGCATCTGCAAAGTAAAGGCGCGGCGAAAGTACTGCTGACGGCGCCAGGCAAGGGCGATATCAAGAATGTGGTCTTTGGTGTGAACGACAACGTGATTGGTGAAGATGACACCATCATTTCAGCCGCTAGCTGTACTACCAACGCCATCACTCCTGTTCTGAAAGCGATGAACGACAAATACGGCGTGCTTTCAGGTCACATTGAAACGGTGCACTCGTTCACCAACGATCAGAATCTGATCGATAACTTCCACTCTGGTGAACGCCGTGGCCGCAGTGCATCACTGAACATGGTTCTGACCTCGACTGGCGCCGCCAAAGCGGTTGCAAAAGCACTACCCGAACTCGCGGGCAAACTTACGGGCAACGCAATCCGGGTACCAACGCCTAATGTGTCTATGGCCGTTGCGAACCTGAACCTGGAAAAAGGGACAGACAAAGACGAGCTGAACGAATTCCTGCGTGGTATGGCGTTAAACTCTTCGTTGTCCGCTCAGATTGACTACACCGACTCAACCGAAATCGTATCCAGTGACCTGGTGGGCTCTCGCCATGCCGGTGTGGTTGACGGTGCGGCCACGATCGCTCAGGACAACCGCTGCGTACTGTACATCTGGTACGACAACGAGTTCGGTTACAGCTGCCAGGTAGTGCATTGTATGGAACAGATGATGGGTGTGCGCTACAAAACGTATCCATCGGCATAAATTTAAGACTCCACAACACTAAAACTATAAACCTACTTTCCCCATACTTGCCGCCCTACTTCATTGAAGGGCGGCTTTTTTGTTTTTCTGAACAGCGTTCATCTTTGGTTCATCTTGACCCTGATAATCTGAACCTGTAGATAGAGAGGTACGTATTATGAGTAGACTTATCGTCACGTTTCTGACAATTATCACCGGCTTTTTTGCTCTGGTTGCCAGCCTGATTATGATTATCCCGCTGACGATCGCCGCGCTGATCACCGGACGACGTATCCGGAAAGAGATGCAAAACTATCAATTCGCCACAGAGCAGAACGCCGTTATTGAAGGCGAATATGAAGAAGTTCCGAAAAAATAGACCAGCGATACTCTCCCGCATCAAACGACATATTTTACCGGCAGCGTTCCTACTTGGCGCTGCCGGCTTAGTGACATCCGCAATAAGCGGATGTAGCAGCAGTCCGGAACACCCGAGTTATTCCAGTGCACCATCGCTGCCCCCTTATAATCAGGCCACATTCAACGAGTACGTCGACGAAACGCGTCAGTGGCTCGAACAACATCGCTTTTTTATCAGCGATGATCATGCACGCGAAATCGCATTGAACCTGCCTCATGAATATCGTCCAGACACACCCAATGGTGAAGCGGTGCTGTTGGTGCATGGACTGGGAGATTCACCTTACTCCTTTGATGATATTGCCCGACACCTGGCCACCAAAGGCTATTTGGTGCGCACGATTCTATTGCCAGGTCACGGTTCGAAAGTCGGCGATCTGATGCTTCCATCCGAACAGGATTGGCAGGGCGTAGTGCATCACCACACCCAGTTGCTCAAGCAAGAGTCCGATAAAATCTGGCTGGGCGGCTATTCCACTGGTGCCAATTTGGTGACCACTGAAGCCTTACAAGATGCAAGTATCCAGGGTTTGCTGTTATTTTCTCCGGCGTTTAAGCCCGGCAATGACATTGTCTCCTGGGCCGAAATCGCCAGTTGGTTTATGACATGGGCGGATCAGGATCCAGAAGACAATTACCTGCGTTACAATTCACTGCCAATGAACGGTGCCGTTGTCTACTATCAGACTTCAGAAACCGTGCGCAACCAACTGGCACAAACACGCTTTGAGCGGCCAGTATTTATGATCATGAGTGAAAGTGACAGCGTGATCAGCACCGACTATGCGATGAACACCTTTACCAACAAAATGCCCAATCCCGGCAATGTACTGGTTTGGCAAGGGGAAACGCCCTTGGCCGATCAGCGGGCCGTACGTTTTAGCATGAGGATTCCACATCTGCGGATTTCTAATGGCTCCCATATGGGGCTACTGTTTTCACCGGAAAATCCCGAATATGGTATGAACGGCCACAATATGATCTGCAGCAATGGTCAGGATGAAGAGTTGCAACGGCTGTGTGCGCAAGACAAAGAAGTCTGGTACTCAGCATGGGGTTATCGTGAGCCAGGGAAGATACATGCCCGCTTAACCTATAACCCCTACTTTGAGCAAAGCATGACGCTGCTGGATAAAGTCATGAGTACGCCAACACCAGCTCGATACGTCGGACGCTCGCTTCACGTGCAATAAGCCCCTCGCGGGGCTTATTTGTTCATTGCGTTTGTTCTTGAAAAACACTTTGTAGCGCATCGCTTACCATTTGGTGATCGTCGAGTTGAGCGAGGCCAGAAACCGTCACCACCCCAACCAACCCAGATCCCGCAATTCGAATCGGAAACGAGCCACCATGAGCACAATATTGCGCGGCATCGATATGCGGCTGCGTTTCAAACTCGCGCTGCTTTTGCGCGTTGTACAGCGACAGGTAGTAGGAACTGCGGCCATAGCGCAGCACCGAATTGCGTTTGCGGCGCATCCAATCGAGATGATCCGCACACGTGCCCGGCATGGCGTATTGAAATAGTGTTTGACCAAAACCATACACTTCGATCGCCACCGCGACTTGCTGGCTTTCCGCCATCTGCTTGAGCGCACAGCCCAATTGCCACGCCACATCGTGGTTAAAATGACTCAGTTGCAGCACCTCTTCTTGCTGCGCAATCTCGGCCAGTGTCAGGCTCATAACTTCACCTGCAACGTTTGACCCGTTTTGCTGCTCTCCAGCGCCATTTCAATCAGCGCGATGTTTTGCAACGCCTGCTCTGGCGGCACCGGGTTGGCCGTGCCGAGACGAATCGCATCCGCCACACCTTTGAAATAGAGCTGATAGCCGCCCAGTTCCGTCGGAATGGTTTGTGATCCCGTTTCGCTGTGCAGCTGACCATACAGTGACGCCTCTTCCTGCGACCATTGCGGACTGTCCGGTTGCTTGCCTTCTTTGAGGTAGGTTTCCTGTGGATCGAGGCCGTATTTCTCATACTTCGCCAGGCTGCCCAGCACTTTGTAGCGCAGGTTCGGCTCTGGGCTGTAGAGGTTTGAATGCAGGTGCACCAAATGATTTGGATAGTGCAAGATCAGGTTGTAGTAATCGATGGTGGTGGCGCCCGGGCGCATCATGCGGCACTGCGCATTGATCGCCTGTGGCAAACCAAACAAAGCCAGCGCCTGGTCGAGCAGGTGCGGCGCCAAATCAAACAAAATACCACCGCCATCTTGCGCCAGTTCACGCCAGCGCTGACGAATTTGTGGACGGTAGCGGTCGAAGTGAGATTCAAACAGTTTGATGTCACCCAAACGACCTTCCGCCATCAGCTTTTGCAGGGTGAGGAAATCGCCATCCCAACGACGGTTATGGAACACGCTCAGCGTTAAGCCTTTTCCCGCCGCCAACGCAATCAGCTCTTCACCATCTTCAATGCGGGTCACGAACGGCTTTTCAACGATCACATGCTTGCCATTTTGCAGCGCGCGTTTGGCCAGCGGGTAATGCACATCGTTCGGCGCGGTGATGATCACCAGCTCCGCATCGCTGTTGTCCAGCAGATCATTGGCATCGCCAAACCATTGCGCGCTCGGCCAATCGGCCGCGACTGCGGCTTGTTGGCTGGAACTGATCGCACTCAGCGTTAGCTCAGGCAGCGCGTTGATGAAAGGCAAGTGAAAGGTTTTCGCCGAATAGCCGTAGCCAATCACGGCGGTTTTTACCGGAGCGTAAGTCATATCAAAACTGTCCTTCTGGTGCGGTCGCCACAACACACTGAATGTCGTGACGGTCAAATAATTCTTGCAGTGCTTGCGCGGGGGGCGCGTCGGTGATCACCATGTCAATCGCCGCCACATCACACACGTGATGGAAATTCTCGGTGCCCATTTTGTGTTGTTCGCACACCAAAATGATCTGCTGCGCTTGCGCCATCATCGCGCGTTTCATCGACGCTTCTTGTTCATCATTGGTGGTCAGGCCACGCTCAGACAGCGCGCACACGCCAATAAACGCCTTGTTGACGTGATAGCCAGCCATTTGCTGTTCAGCCTGCGCGCCTAAAATAGCGCGGCTGTACGGGTCAAAATGACCGCCCAACAGATGCACCACATGCGAAGAGCCCTCTTCAACCTGAGCCAGCGTGTTAACCGAGTTGGTCACGATGGTCGCGGGCGCCGCCAGATAACCGGGGACGAGGGCCAACGTAGTGCTGGTATCAAGCACAATGTAGTCCTGTGCATCCACCAGCGATGCCGCGCACTGTGCCAACGCGTGCTTGGCCCTGCTAACCGTTTTGGCCGAGAACGGCTCGCTTTTCGGCGACACCGGAGCCAACATCGCACCACCACGAATGCGCTGAATGCCCGGCAGCTGGGTGAGTTTCACCAGATCGCGCCGCGCGGAATCACGCGAAACGCCAAACTGATCGCAGATATCGGTCGCGGTAATTTTCCCCTGCTGCTTCATCAGGGTTTGTAAGTGAATCAGGCGCTCTTCCTGGGTCATAAACTTAAAATCACGTAAGTCATTTTAAGTTATTCTAAACTTATTGTTCTAAATGTCACGGGAAATCTTCCTCATGCAGACCACCCCATTCACCGCCATAAAGCCAAAATCACTAACAAGTAAAAAATCAATTACACTTTTTTTACATTTCCAATGTATGATGAATCACATCAAAATAATGAGGACAAACCTATGAGCAGCGGACAACGCAACATCACATTACGGTTTCTGGCAGAACCCGGTGATGTAAACTTTGGCGGCAAGGTCCACGGCGGCGCTGTCATGAAGTGGATTGACCTGGCCGCGTATGCCTGTTCAGCCGCCTGGAGTGGCAAGTACTGCATTACCGCCTACGCCGGCGGAATCCGGTTTGTGGCTCCGATCCATGTCGGCAACCTGGTTGAAGTCAGTGCAAAAGTCATTTACACCGGAACTACCTCTATGCACATCGCTATCGATGTTCAGGCCAGCGATCCCAAAGAGATGAAAAATCGTCTTACCACGCATTGTATCGTGATCATGGTGGCGGTTGATGAGGCTGGTAAGCCAACGCGTATTCCGGAGTGGGTGCCACAAAGTGAGGAAGACATCGCCCTGCAGCAGTCTGCCATTCGCCTGATGAACATGCGCAAAAAGATTGGCGAAGAGATGGAAGCGCACGTCAAATACCTGAAGTAAAGTCATGTTTAACGCGTTTTATTTGTAATCGTTTACCTCTGTCATTTTTCTTTCATCTTTGTTTGATTTAATCCGCGGTTCATTACTGCGCAAAGGCAGGAAAAGACAGAGGAATCCTGATTGAGCCTGAACACCACACTGAGCGCCGATACGCTGGCCAACCCCAAATCGGTGGAGTATCAATGGGTACGGACGATGTACGTCGAAGGCTACGACGCACAGGCAATCAATCATTACATCCGCACCTGCTTCGGCGGCGATGACATTTTCGCCGATCTGTTTCGCAAAGTGGCGTTACAACAAGAGAGTATCTACGTGCTGCTTCAATACGTCGGGTGTGCTCCTTCCAGCCGCGAGTTCTGATCGCCCTCGTTTTCTGCTACAGTTGCTCCTTTCTCACAAACGCAACTATTCTCAATATACACTGCGTTAATCCTATGAATATGAGCAAGTTATCTGCAAATTTTCACTTGGATTTAACTATCCAGGTGGACAACTACACTATATTGACGCCTGATATAATCAACCTAACCAAATGGAAGCGATGATGGAAGGTGCTCAACCTATTGAATCACCTCATAAAAAGATTGAGAGCACGACCTCTCAGCACCTGATTGCTTGCGAAGAATGTGGTCTGGTTGTCGATATTCCCGCCGTCGCAGCAGGACAAAAAGCTCAATGCCCGCGTTGTCATCATACGTTACTGAAACAACCGACCAACCCGTATCAACGCCCGATTGCTTATGCAATCACGTGCCTTATTACGTTGATTCTCAGCGTCTCGTTTCCTTTTATGTCGTTCAGTGTCAAGGGCCTCACACAAGAGATCACGTTGCTGCATTCGGTCAAGATGCTGGAGCAGTTTCAAAACTCGCTACTCGCCTCGCTGCTACTGGCAACGGTTATCGTACTGCCGGCGATTTACATCTGTTGCCTGCTTTATTTACACCTAAAAGCCCTGCATTTTCGTCGTCATCCACCAAACCCAAAGCAGAGGCACACCACTAAACTCATCTGCCGGGTTCTGTTTCAGGTTGAACCCTGGTTGATGGTGGATGTGTTTCTGATCGGTGTACTGGTCAGCCTGATCAAAATCGCGTCTCTGGCAGACATTGGCATGGGCACCTCCTTCTGGGCGTTTTGTGTCTATACCGTCTTGGTCGTGAAATGCATCTCCATGGTTGACAAAAGTTGGTTGTGGGATCAGTTCATTCCAAGCATCCCGGTTGACCACGTCTGCGATGGTGACAGCCACCTCTCGGCCAATCATGTCAGTTGTCATGTTTGTCATCAGATCAATCCGCTCGACGAACAACGTCACAGTCGTTGCGTCCGCTGTGGCAGCCGCACACACAAATATGACCCATCCGGAAATCTGCAGAAAGCCTGGGCACTGCTGATCGCCTCTGCGATTTTTTATGTGCCGGCCAACCTGTATCCGATGATGTATACCGTAAGCTTGGGCCACAGTGAAGGTTCCACCATCCTCGGGGGGGTGATTCTGCTATGGCAACTAGGCTCCTATCCCATTGCGATGGTGATTTTCTTAGCCAGTATTTTTATTCCATTAGCCAAAATGCTCACCTTAGCCTGGCTGTTTGTCACCGCAAAAAACATGCACAAGCACCCGCGGCAGGAAAGCATCACCCGCTTAAAAGCGTATCGTATTACTGAGTTTATCGGCCGTTGGTCGATGATTGATATTTTCGTGGTAGCCATTCTGGTCGCACTGGTTCAGCTCCACAACCTGATGGCCATTTATCCGGGTCCGGCCGCCCTTTCTTTCGCTGCTGTCGTGATATGCACCATGCTCTCCGCGATGGTATTTGACCCGCGCATGCTCTGGCAACGTACGCCAACGCACGTTCAGCAGCCTATTGATCTTGTGAACGAGAAAACCAACGATGAGTGAAGAGAAAAAAACCTCGGCTAACGTTCAACCGCAACGGCACATTTCCACTATCTGGATCATTCCGATCCTGGCTTTGGCAATGGGTGCCTGGATGTTGTACCAACACATCACCAGCACTGGCCCGGAAATCACGTTAAAAATGAAGACGGCCGAAGGTATTGAAGTGGGCAAAACAGAGATTCGCTCTCTGAACGTGAAAGTTGGTACCGTCACTGAGGTCACGTTAAGCCACAACTACGATTACATCCTAGTCACCGCTCGCATGAACAAAGACGCAGAACGGATGCTGAAAAAAGACACCCTGTTCTGGGTCGTTAAACCGCGTATTGGCCGGGATGGCGTGTCTGGCCTGGAGACCCTGCTCTCCGGAGCCTATATCCAACTTCAGCCCGGCCACGAGAAAGAAAAACGCGAAGAATTTACCGTACTTGACGTCCCGCCAGTGGCACCGCCGGACGCCAAAGGATTAAGGGTCGTTCTGAGCAATCAGGAAGCGGGCAAGCTGTCCGTGGGTGACCCGGTGATCTACAAAGGCTTCACTGTCGGGCGTGTTGAGAGCACCAGCTTTGACGTCAACACGCAAAAAGCCCTCTATCAACTGTTCATTTTTGAGCCCTACGACAGCCTGGTCCGCACCCGATCCCATTTCTGGTTGTCATCGGGGGTAGACTTGCAGCTCAATGCCGAAGGTTTCAACCTGAGATTCGGTTCACTGGAAAGTTTGTTGACTGGCGGCGTGACCTTCGATGTACCGCGAGGTATGGACTCGGGCCAGCCCGTCACAAAGCAGATGCGTCGCTACCGCCTGTTTGACGATCACAAACAGGTCCGAGAAGGCCTTTACGACGAATACTTGGAATTCGTGATGTTGTTTGATGAATCGGTGCGCGGCCTCAGAGCCCGTGCTCCCGTGGAATACCGTGGGATCCGCATCGGTACCGTGATGCGCGTTCCAATGCGCATGCCGACTCCGGATGAGGACTTCTCTGCCACCCAAATTCCTGTTCTGGTGCGCATTGAACTGGGGCGTGTCTACGACTCGTTTGAACAAGTGCCAGTCGAGATCCTCAAAACCAAGTTACGTGAAGAGTTCAAACGGGGCCTGCGCGCCACCCTCAAAACGGGCAGCTTGTTGACGGGGGCTCTGTATATTGATGCGGATTTCTATCCGAAGGATCAGGCAAATCAACCAGAGTCATTTGAAGGCTACGATGTGTTTCCGACCAGGCAAGGCGGCTTTGCCGAAGTGCAAAAACAAGTCACCGACTTGCTGCAAAAACTGAACGATCTGCCGTTGGACGATACGCTCAACTCTCTGAACGCCACGTTGGAAACCTCAGAGAAAACCCTGGCATCAGCCGAACGCGTCGCCGCCAGCCTGGATACTTTGCTCAAGCAGAAAGACACTCAGGCGCTGCCAAAAGACATTCGCGACAGTCTTAAACAGATCCAGGATACCCTCAATGGCTTTGGACCAAACTCGCCAATGTATTCCGAGCTGCAGTCTGCGCTGGGTCAGTTTGAACAAGTCATGACAGAGTTTAAGCCTGTATTGCGTCAGTTAAATGAAAAGCCGAACTCTCTGGTGTTTGGTGATGAAAAAGCACAGGACCCTGTGCCGGCGAAAGGACAGAAATAATGAAAAAATGGTTAGTTTTCAGCTTAGTTGCACTGGCAGGCTGCAGCGCAACACCACCCGCCAGTCAGTTGTATGTGTTGCCCGCCCCTGAAGCCACGGTCAGGGCTCCACAAACCGCTCCGATCCTAGTTGTTCGGCCAGTCGAACTGGCGCCTTATCTGGACAGCGCCGGGTTGGTTTACCGCACCTCTGACACTCAGGTGATCCAAACTAAGCAGAACTTGTGGGCACAAAACCTGTCAGCCCAGTTAACGCAACGCCTGGTGGCGGACTTACGCAGCAAACAAAGTCAGTACTGGCCAGTGCAACTGAACCCGGTGATGACAAGCCGTGGTCAACCTATGCTGCTAGTGCGCGTCGAACAGTTCAATGGTTCGTATACAGGCAACGCTGATATCAGCGGGGAGTGGACACTGGTTGACGCTGAAGGACAGATTCAGCAGACCCAGGCTTTTCGTCACAGCGTCCCCCTCGACTCAGAAGGCTATCCGGCATTGGTGGAAGCATTGGCGCAAGGCTTTCAGCAAGTCACCAGCCAGATTGCGCAAACCCTATAACTACTCACGTCAAGCTATACAAAGAGGGCCTGGCGCCCTCTTTTGCTTTCCTACCGACATAAAAAAACCCAAGCGGAAGCCCGGGTTTTGGTTACAAAAAACTGTTAGTCGTTGGATAGTAAGGAATCAGAGCTAACAGCCAGCTATGCGTAACGCCAGAACTGCTCTTACAAACCAGCTGATCGGCGGCCAAACCAAAAGTGCTGGATGAAGAAACAAAATGGGCGACCTTACGGTCGCCCTTATTCTTATTATCCTTTCACACCGCCGGCGGTAAGTCCTCCGACTAACCAGCGCTGCGCAAGTAAGAATACGACGGTTATTGGCAATGCAGACAATACTGCTGCGGCTGCAAAATCCCCCCACAGATAGTTCTGAGGGTATAAATACTGCTGCATACCAACCGCTAAGGTGTATGAGTTTACATCAGAAAGAAGCAAAGATGCTACCGGAACCTCACCCACAACCATGATAAATGACAAGATGAATACCACCGCCAGAATCGGTACAGACAGCGGTAACAGCACCAGTCTGAAGGCTTGCCATGGTGTTGCGCCATCCAGAGCGGCCGCTTCTTCCAACGAACCATCAATGGTCTCGAAGTAACCCTTAATCGTCCAGACGTGCAGTGCGATCCCACCTAAATACGAGAAGATCAGGCCGCCATGCGTGTTCAAACCAAGGAAAGGAATGTACTGACCGAGCTTATCAAACAAGGCATAAATCGCTACCAGCGCCAACACTGCCGGAAACATCTGAAAGATCATCATCGCTTTCAGGATAGTGTTTTTGCCTTTGAACTTCATCCGTGCAAACGCATACGCTGAAGTCGTCGACAAGGTCACAATCAGAACCGATGTAATGCCTGCAACTTTAATTGAGTTCCACAGCCAGGTCAGTACCGGGAACGGCGGCGGCGTCACGGTGCCATCCGCATTTTCGACAGCCATACCTAACGCCAGTTTCCAGTGCTCAAGCGACGGATTATCCGGGATCAGGCTGCCAGTGGCGAAGTTACCCTCACGGAAGGAGATCGCAATTACCATCAGCAGCGGAAATATGATCAGTGACAGGAACGTCCACATCGCGATGTGAGTCGCCCAGACACGGTATTTTAATGATTTACCTTGTACCATTGCCATTTCGGAATCTCCTTAATCCTGAGCTACTTTGGTCACACGCAGGTTGAGTAGCGCCAGCGCCCCCACCAGCAGGAAGATCAGCGTGGCGATAGCACTTGCCAGACCAAAGTCCTGACCACCAGCACCTTCAAACGCAATCCGATAGGTGTAGTTCACTAACAGATCGGTATAGCCAGCGGGCTCAGACGTCCCAATCATGTTCGGGCCACCCGCCGTCAACAACTGAATAAGAACAAAGTTGTTAAAGTTGAACGCAAAGCTGGCAATCAACAGTGGCGTCAGCGGTTTGATCATCAGCGGCAGCGTAATGCGAGTGAAGTTAGAGATGAAGTTCGACCCGTCGATCGCCGACGCTTCATATAAGTCTTCAGGAATCGCTTTCAGCAGTCCCATACACAAGATCATCATGTACGGAAAACCCAGCCAGGTATTCACAATGAGCACCATGGTTTTTGCCAGGAACGGATCGGAAAACCATGCCGGGCTCAGGCCAAAAATGGACTCCAGAACCATGTTGATCTCACCAAAGCTTTGGTTAAATAAACCTTTAAAGATCAGAATCGAGATAAACGCTGGCACTGCGTAGGGCAGAATTAACAGCACACGGTAGACCGAGCGGCCTTTCAGCTCCTCCCACTGGACGACACTGGCCAGAACCAGACCGATCACACCGGTAAAAATCACTGTCAAAACAGAAAATACGATGGTCCAGATAAAGATGCTGATGAACGGCTCTTTGATACCGTCGTCTTTCCATACACGTTCAAAGTTGTGGGTGCCCACCCCCACAATGAAGCCAGGCGAAACGGTTGAACCGACAAACTCACCCTGTTCATTCACTGGCTGGTAATAGCCTTCATCCCTGTTCGGCTTGAGCGTTTCACCGGTGCGATTGTTCAGCAGGGTTTCTCCGTCGCCCTGCAACGTGTACAAAGGCACCACCGCGGCGAACTTACGCAGGCCACTCATGCGAATATCGTCGCCATCAGGCATGTGCAGATCCACTTGCCCCAGAGCACTGCGGTTTTTGACGATGGTTTTAATTTGCTCTTTGTCACCATCAACTGACGTTACAGGCGTCAGATCCAAATCCGATACATTCAAACCGTCCAATTGGAACGTTGGCGTCGCCAGCAATTGCTCACCATCATTAATGACGATACGATGGCCCTGCTCTGTTTTGTACAGTGTGAACGGATAACTTTCCCCACTCTGATAGGTTCTGTCGAGCAACACTGACTGCGCACGCTCGAACGACAACTGGTTTTTGGCACTGTAATTAGTAAACGCAAGACCGACGGTATACGCCAACGGAAAAAGGATGAACAAAATCATGCCCGCGATGCCTGGATAGATATAGCGGTGCGCGTACGTTTTCTTGCTGCCGAAGATAAACAGAGCCAGTGCGGTGATGATTAACGTAAGAAGCGCGAAAGCAATCTCACCACGTGAATACATGAGAATGGTGGCGTAGCCATTTACAATACCGACGGTGGCTAAAAGCGACCATTTGATCAATGTACTTTTGCTTGTCGGTAAGTTCGTCGATGATGATGTCATAGCATCTGTACCTTGAACTGACTGCATAAAGGAACCTGCTAGCGATATAAAAAAGGAGAAATGAAGGAGGGGTTACCCCCTCCTTAAAAGGTATTACTGAGTTATTTAGTCATTTGTTTTTCAGCATCAGCCAACGCTGCGTCTACAGTCTGACGACCGTCCACAATGTTGATGATGGCATTTTTCGCCGCGCCCCAGAATGCATTCATCTGAGGAATGTTCGGCATGATTTCACCGTTCATCGCGTTATCCATTGTCGCTGCGATACGCGCGTCTTTGTCCAGCTCTTTCTGGAACGAATTCAGTGCAACCGCGCCCAATGGTTTGTCGTCATTAACTTTACGCAAACCATCGTTAGTCAGCAGATAGTTTTCGATGAACTCAACCGCCAGATCTTTGTTTGGTGACGCAGTGCTGATACCTGCAGTCAGTACGCCCACAAATGGTTTCGAAGACTGGCCATTGAATTTAGGCAGCGTCGTCACACCATAGTTGATGCCCGACTTCTCAATATTGCCCCATGACCAAGGACCATTGATGGTCATTGCGGTGTTGCCCTGGTTGAACGCAGACTCGGAAACTGAGTAATCCATATCAGGAGAAATGACGCCTTTATCCACCAGACCTTTGACAAAGTTCATTGCGTCTTTCACGCCCTGGTTGTTAATACCGGCATCTTTCACGTCGTAACCGCTGGCGGTGTATTTGAATGCGTAGCCGCCATCAGCAGCCATCAGTGGCCAGGTGAAATACGGTTCTTTCAGGTTCCACATGATCGCGGACTTGCCGTCTTTTTTCAGCTTCGCGTTCAGCGCTGCCACTTCTTCCCAGGTTTTCGGTGGGTTTGGCACTAAATCTTTGTTGTAGATGAGAGACAAAGACTCAACGGCGATTGGATAGCCGATGTATTTGCCATCGTATTTCACCGCATCCCATGCAAAATCGACGATGCCGTCTTTGATTTTTTGCGAAGGTTTGATCTCAGCCAGCAGACCCGCTTCAGCGTAGCCACCAAAACGGTCGTGCGCCCAGAACACGATATCCGGACCGTCACCCGTTGCTGCAGTTTGCGGGAACTTGTCCTGAAGACCATCCGGGTGTGCCACTGTGACTTTAATCCCTGTCTCTTCTTCGAACTTTTTACCGACTTCAGCAAGTCCATTGTAGCCTTTATCACCATTGATCC
This sequence comes from Vibrio sp. V38_P2S17PM301, assembly GCF_009904845.1. Lineage (NCBI taxonomy): Bacteria > Pseudomonadati > Pseudomonadota > Gammaproteobacteria > Vibrionales > Vibrionaceae > Vibrio > Vibrio sp. V38_P2S17PM301. The sequence continues at coordinate 43,531 of NZ_WXWO01000095.1, forward strand.
AGATGGTTAGTTGACCTTCTTCGATGGCAGCGTTTGCACCGAAAGAGCCAAGAGCAACAAGAGTACCGAGTGCTACTGTGCTTAGGGCGTTTTTCATGTTCATATCCTTTTTATATTTGTGATGTAGGGTTAACCCCAAAAAAGGTTTCACCGTATTTCGCCATCTATCTTCAGAGAAAAATCAATACGGCTCATCCTCCTAATCCCTACGCCCTTGGTATTATGGACTATTTTCGTGATCGTCATCGTTTCAGGTTGGCGACCAAAATCACAAAACCATACCTTAATGTGATCAGATTCAATATTGAGTAATTAATTTATTTGAACTGGATCTCGCGACGTCGTGTCCTCCCCCTTTTTCCTCCTCCCCTCCTACTACCCCTACAAAAAAATAGTCTGGGAGGATGTCACTACGGCACCAAATACGGAAACTAAGCACATCCAAGAGTGGATGGTAAGAACCCTTTCCAGTCGTTCATCGTTAAGAAGACACTGGTTTTTCATGCCGGACTGGTTTGCTGTTACAAGATTTGATGTTCGTGGTAATTATTTAGTACGGGGGAGGCATCAGCTTGTACGGGGGAGGCAAACCAACAATTGGCACTGACGGGTGATGTTGACGCTACCTTTTCGCGTCCATCACCCCGTTTTTCTTACCCTTTTGAGACAAAACAAAACACAACTTACCGAATTCCTACTATTACTGCCCGCGACTATTCATATAATGATGGGCAGTAAGTTACAAAAATCTTGATCGAGGACGAGCTAGATGGCGAGTGTCACGTTAAAAAATGTATGTAAAGCTTATGGCGATGTGTTGATTTCCAAGAATGTCGATCTGGAAATCAAAGAGGGCGAATTTGTCGTTTTCGTTGGCCCGTCAGGCTGTGGTAAATCCACCCTGCTGCGTTGTATCGCTGGTCTTGAAGACATTACTTCAGGTGACCTGTACATCGGAAACGAACGCATGAATGAGGTTGAGCCGTCGAAACGGGGCGTTGGTATGGTATTCCAGTCTTACGCGCTCTACCCTCACCTGAACCTCTACGACAACATGTCATTTGGCCTCAAACTGGCAAAAGCCGATAAGAAAGAAATCAGCCAGCGTGTTGAGCATGCGGCCGAAATTCTTCAGCTCAGCCATTTATTAGAACGTCAACCTAAGGCCCTGTCGGGTGGCCAACGTCAACGCGTTGCGATCGGCCGGACTCTGGTGTCACAGCCCGATGTTTTCCTTTTGGATGAACCTCTCTCGAACCTGGATGCGGCTTTGCGTGTGCAGATGCGCTCTGAAATCACCAAATTGCAACGTAAGCTGGGTTGCACCATGATCTACGTAACCCACGACCAGGTGGAAGCCATGACCATGGCTGACAAAATTGTCGTGTTGGACACGGGGTTCGTCTCTCAGGTAGGTAAACCGCTAGAGCTGTATCACTACCCTCAGAACCGATTCGTAGCGGGCTTTATCGGCTCACCAAAGATGAACTTTACCAGCGTATTCATTGATGAGGTTCAACCGGATCAAGTAAAAGTCCAGCTGTCCAACGGCATGTCGTTCTGGATTCCCGTCGATGGCTCATCAGTCACTCGTGGCGAACGCATGTCACTGGGTATTCGTCCTGAACATCTGGTGACCAAGTCGGAAGGCGACGGCGTGATCGAGGGCGAAGTGATGATCGTCGAGAAACTTGGCAACGAGACTCAGGTCTATCTCAACCTGGAAGGTGCCGATACAGACGTGATCTATCGTCAGCCGGACACACTGGACGTCGATGTGGGTGATAAGCTATCTATTGGTATTCCCGCTCACCGCTGCCACCTGTTCCATAGCGACGGCAAAGCGTGTCGTCGTCTCTACCGCGAAGCCGGTGTTGAGTTTGCCGAGGAAGAAGCCGTGCTGGCGTAATCCGGATACAAGAAAAATCCCCGCCCTGGCGGGGATTTTTTTATTCTTTATCAAAACTGTCGACGACAATGGCCCCCATCGAGGCTGGCATGGTTATCACCACAATTCGTTTGAGTGACGTGATGGGATCCACCATCAGTGGCAGTTTATCGAGGCACATCAACACCAGCGCCACCACAAACGCCGTAATCAAATACGCCAGTATGATTCGTAACGCAAACGCCAACACCCGTTTATGGACGTTTTGCTGAAATACGCTCTGGTAGGCAAAGATGCCGAGAAATACGGTCGACAGTGACATCAGCATCAGCAAATTGGCAAAAGGTAGCGTTTCACCCAGTTGCCATGCTTCTTCTGAAAACGATATTGGCACCGCCAGCGCAAACGCTCCGACAAACACCTGCCCCGCATCTTCCATATTAAAGCTGATTTTCATAACACTCTCATTCGCCTGTAGCCCGGTTGTATCCCATACTTCTGGCAAGTTCGCCTCACTCTGGTTCATCATAACGCCATCACTCTATTTAGACACTGTTTTTAATAGGTTACGCAAATGACGAAACTCTGACATCCCCAGATCATTGTATTACTTCAGACTGACGAAACGAACAAGTGAGAAACGTTACTATTTGTCCTACAGGAAATACGCTTAATTAACGAGGAATTATTATGAAAAAACGTCTGTTAGCCCTGTCTGTTACCGCTATCGTTCTGGCTGGTTGTCAAGACGAGCCTGCGGAAACACCGCAACCAGAACAAAAGCCGGCCGCTCAAGCCGAAACGGTCGTTCCTGAGCCAACGCTTGAAATCGAAGCTCAGCCTCAACAGCAGGCCGAAGTCATGGTAGACAGCGCCCATAACGCACAAAACTCCCTAGACTGGAACGGTACTTACAGTGGCATCCTGCCTTGTGCCGATTGTGAAGGTTTGGAAACCAACCTGACTCTTAACACTGATGGCAGCTACTCACTGGATCAAACGTATTTGGGCAAAGGTGAAGAGAAATATCACTCAGAAGGCAGCTTCAGATGGGACAACTCAGGCAGTGTGATCACGCTGAGTGATGAAGCGGAGCCAAATCAGTATTTTGTCGCAGAAAATGAGCTAATGAAACTCGACAGCAATGGTCAGCACATCACCGGTGAACTGGCAGATCAGTACAACCTGACCAAAAAATAACCCGCCCACAACGCCAGCATGATGCTGGCGTTGTTACATCAGGTGCCACATTTCTTTCGCCCAGCCGGGCAACGTTTGCCGATACCAAGTCAAATAGCGCTCAGTGTCAGGATGCGCGCTGCGCTGTAGAATATTGACCACTTCAACCACGATCCAGCTTTTGGCCAGCACCACACGCAGCTCAAGCTCCCCCTGCGCCACCGTAGCTCGATAACGCCGGTAGTGACGGCACGTCGCTCCAATTGTGTCAGCGTTCCCCATTCCCGGGATCATCGGAGCCAAATCAATGGCAGCACAACCCAAACTAAAACGCTCCCAATCAAACAGCACCCGCTGGCCATTGCGCCGCACGCCCCAGTTACCCGGGTTGGTATCTCCGGAAATCAAATGATGGTGTTCGAACAAAACAGCACTATGCGCCTGGGCCCGGTAAAAATAACGCTCCGTTTCAGCGTCCATCGCTAATGCACGAAGGGCAGACTCCGTATCGTTTAAACTCCAGGTATGAAGATGAGTCGGCGTATTTGGCAAAGGGGGAAACTCATGCAATCGCGCTAACTGACGAATGACCTTTTCATCACGATACACCCCAAGCTCCGGCAGAGCACCCGGTATGTACTCAAGTTCCAGTCGCCCGGCAGCTTCGTCCAAGTTCAGGCAGCGCGGCACATAGATCCCAGCGTCGTTCAGCACCGTTGAATAATCCCGATAAAACGCCACCTCAACGGGCGATGCCCCACGTTTGCAAATGATGCGATCGCTTTCAGGAGAGTGCATCAGGGTGACCTCCGCGCGCCCAAGACGGCGCAAGTTATCACTCACTGTCCGCTCGTTCAGGTGACAATTTCAGTGGTAATCTGGGTCTTAACCGAATTCGCGATAAAGCAATTTTCGTGGGCAGTATGGTGCATTTTTTCCAGCTGTAACCGCGTTGGTTGCCGCTCACCAGAGAACACCACTTTAGGTCTCAACGTCACCCGAGTGACTGAGGTTCTGCCACTTTCGTCTTCTTCAAGTACACCAACGGCATCATCGCTGTAATGATCAATCAGATATTTACGCTTCGCTGCAATCGAGAGAAAAACTAACATATGGCAACTCGACAGAGCCGCGATGAAAGCCTCTTCCGGATCAACATTGGCTGCCACCGAATAAGGCAACGGCACCACGTGTGGAGACGACGAGGCAGGTACACTTACCCCACCATCAAACGACCAGATATGACCGCGGCTGTACTGATTGTCGGTAAAGAGCTCGTGCTCACCTCTGCGCCAACTGATGTTGGCTGTGTATTCGGACATCCGTGTTCCTCACTGTATTATGATAATGACGCTCTCTACACCAGACGATATGTAATCACGTAGAACTGCATTTCATCTGGGTAGATCTCTTTGATCAAGGCTTTTAGCTTATCCAGTTCCATGTATTCCTGCTGCGCATGAAACTCATTGATGTCGTCGAACCAAAGGGGCTCAACAGACACGATTTTAATCCTGGCAAACTTGCGGTCAGTTTCTAATGTGTGCACATCGACTTCCGTACCCGGGACATACCCCATCTCGCTCTTATCACGGATGGTGATGGTTTTATTTCCGGATACGATCGATGGCTCAAGCCATTCAAAAAAGGTAATTTTTGTTGGTATTTTCTGCACGTTCATCGGCTCCCGCAGCTTTTCGTCGCCCTAGTATCTATAAAGCCATCGTCAGCCGCAATCGCCATTTTCTGATTTCACCGGATTGCTTACACCACACCGCTTTGAACTTTGTAAAAGACCAGCGCAAACAAGCCCGCAAACACCAACACCGTTGTCAAGATCTTCAGCCACAAAAACTTCATGCATCACTCCTTATTTAGCCTCTACATTACACAACAAGTTACAGCGTCACAAGATTCACTAAACGCAAGGCCAGAAAGAGCCCCAGACCATAAGACGCATGTGCGACAACACTGCGCATGCGTGCCGTTGCTGGCGCAGGCGTTTTTGCTGCCATCACCCCAAACCCTAGCCCTGGTTGCATCACAAAAAATGGCACGACTACCGTCGCTACACCAAACAAGACTACCGCAGCAAAGCTCGCCTGCCCGGGTTGCATGCCAGCTAACAGATAAAACAGCGCGGCAAACAGCACACCAATCACATAGTGACTGACCCAACCCAGCGCGCATTCACCGCTTCTGGGTTGGGTTTGCAAGATGGTATGATGCCGAAATTGCCCGCCAGACATATACAACAACCAACGGCCAACCAGACAGTAATTCAGTGACGCTATGCCCAGCAGCTTTTTCTGTCCCAGGGCGAACAAATCCATAAAAATAGTCGCCAATATCCCTACAACTAACCAATGACTGACCAACACCCACTCATTCATTTCTTTCTCCTTGTCGCAGCTCGACGGTGGCAGAATCTTTGCTTAAACCTGCTTCTCAAAGGTAGGAACACCGGCCGGCAACTCGAACCAACTCACCTTTTCGCTAACCCAGACGTGCGCTGTAGGTGCAAACAGCATCTCACTTTCGCGCGCTACTGGTTTTAATTTCAGTTTGATCAAGTGCGGTTGCTCCGGATTGATGTGATAAATCCGGTTACCACAACCGGTGCAAAACTTAGCACCATTGTGGTTGCCACTATCCGCCAGCCGGCTCCAACTGCCCATTTCTCCGGAGAACTCGATATCTTGGGCATCAACAACGGCGGTCACGCTGAACGGCGCGGTGGCCAGTTTCTGACATTCTCGGCAATGACAAGCGAGAACTTTCAACGGTTTGGCGTGCAGTTGATAACTCACCTGACCACACTGGCAGGACGCTTTTACGGGGAATGGCATAGGTAATGTAGCTCCTTAACTGAGTCGTCATCTCTCGCACGGCTCGGGCGAGAGATATGAAATAGCAACCATAACATGCTAGGGCGTGTTCCCCGAATAAATCCTGCTCAGATTGACAGCTGTACGGCATTATCCGATTAACCTCAGAGAATCTCCGTGTTCCTGTCGGGCAGAACGTACTAAACTGAACATTCGCACAACCGTTAAGGAATAAGGTCATGATTCAACAAGGTCAATCTCTCCCTCAATCTTCTCTCAACGAACTGACGGCAGACGGTATGGTCACCCATCCGACCCACGAACTGTTCGCCGGCAAAAAAGTCGTGCTGTTTGCAGTACCTGGTGCTTTTACGCCAACCTGCTCTGAAGCGCACCTTCCAGGCTACGTGGTCCTGGCCGATCAGTTGAAAGCCAAAGGCGTTGACATGATTGCCTGTGTGGCCGTCAACGATGCGTTTGTGATGCAAGCCTGGGGCGAAGCCCAGAACGCCAGCGAAATTCGCATGCTGGCAGACGGCGATGCGAGTTTTACCAAAGCATTAGGACTGGAAATGGATACAGCCGGCTTTGGTGGTATCCGTTCACAGCGCTACGCAATGATCGTCGAAGACGGCAAAGTCACGACTCTGAATGTGGAAGAGCCTCAATCATTTGAAGTCAGTAAGGCCGAGGCTATTCTGGATCTGCTGTAATCACAAAGCCCCGGATATAGTTACCCGGGGCTTTTTCGTCTCCACTAACCGCCAATCCAATCAGCATAGCGCTGATGTCTAATGCATAGCTGCTAGAGCGAATACGCTTTCTCAAATCCTTCGCACCAAATATGAATCCAAGTCAAATTCACGGTTCTTCTTTGTTTTGAATTGACGGAGTTTTAAGCAGCCCTGACGAATGCAACAACCACGCTCTGATTTCGCGGCACAACCAGTCCGGATTATCCAGAGCAATATCATGGCCATCACATGAATTGATCCGCAGTGTCGCTTTCCATTTTTTCGCTATCGCCTGAGTGGCAAGCGGGCTCACCAGGCGATCATGCTGTGAAGAAATAAACAACACGGGCGCTGTAATTCTTTTAATACGAAAAGATGCCGCTGCGCGAAGCTGGCGGATAAAATTAGATATGCGCGTCGGGTAGCGACGCTGCAGCTGCGCCCAATGGCGGACAACTTCTGGTCGGTTGGGTTGGTTAGACACCAGGCGATACACGCATCGCTCTCTCACTGTTACTGGCAACATCAGTGCCCCAATAATTCGGACAAGCGCAGCGGGTTTGAGACGTTGATAACACGGGCTGAACCCCGCTGCACTGGTATTAATACAAACGGCACGGCGCACTTCATGCGGATACCTTTCCAACCACTTCAGAGCGATCATACCGCCCATTGAAATTGCCACCACATCAATCGGCGCCTGTCCGTCCAGTTGCTGTCGAATGCTGTCTACCATGTCTTCCATGCAGTCAGGCGACGTCAGATGAGCCAGGGAACCTGTACCCGGTATGTCTACGCAACGCACATGACACTCCGGCATCACTTGCTGCAACTGCGAGGGAAACTCACCCCAATGGAACTGCCCCCTGAACAGTCCGCGTAACAAGACCACCTGCCTGGCAGGCGCCGCAACCGCTGTATGTTCATTCGCTATCGGCGTCACACGTCACCACACCATGCGAGCCGTCAGAGGCAATACGACATACAATTAACCCCGGTTCATTCATCAGAGCGGCTACCGGTTCGCCAGATGGCAGCCACATGGTGCTCTTACCACAGGTCTGCCATCCTCCGGTCACGGAGATGTGATTGGCTAATAACACTGGCATGTTGTAACTGCTGGCAATATCGGCCAGTATCGACGCATCGGTCTCGTACCCCGCAGGTGAAATCAACGCGCTGACGACATAGACATCCGCCTTTTGCTGATTGGCATCACGGGCATGTTGCGGCTCACTAAAATCAGCACAAATCGCCAAAGCCAACGTAAAACCCTGGATGTTCAATGTATGGTTTTGTGAGCCCGCGGAGCAAAACACGTCCTCGCCAGGGTGAAGATATTGTTTAGTACAAAAGTGCACATCCCCCTGGGGTGAACAAACCACCGCAGCAATCGCAGGCTTGTCATTAGGACAAGCCAACGGACAACCTGCAATCACCCAAATAGCGTATTTTTGTGCCGCCGTCTTCAACGCTTGGATCGCATCGCTCTCTTCGGTCATGGCTAATGTCGCTAACAATTCAAGCTCATAGCCTGTCAGTGACAATTCCGGGAAGACCACTAAATCAACCTGCTGCTGAGCCGCCGCAGCGATTGCGGCCAAATGCTCGGTCAAATTCGTCGCTATCTGGCCCTTTTTGACCGGAATCTGTGTCAATGCTATATCAATCGTGTTTGTATCCATCAACTCTACTTCTTCCTAACTGGAGGCTGTTGTAACAAGGGGACTTACTCGCCGGTGCCCAGATGACGCTGTCTCATGTATTGCACCAGCATTTCAGCTTCCAGAGAGTCTTGGCTGCACAAGCCAGCAACAACACCTTGCTGATCGTCCTGACTTCGATGCTGACCCAGCTTCTCTTTAGCCAAAATGTCGTCCAGCACGATGCGAATTCCGACAATAGCGTGGGAGAGCTTATCAACAAACTCATCAGGCATCGTATCGTTGGCGTGTAATAACTCAGGCTCGTACTTGGCGGTCAATTGTTCGAGTGATGCCAGAGTTTCCGACGCATCGAGAAACTCAACGGTACCGTAACAATGCACGGCGGCATAATTCCAGGTTGGTACTGCCGGTTTTCGCCGGTACCAGGTCGGAGAGATATAGGCATGCGGCCCTTGAAAGACGATCAATACCCGCTGATCTGACAACTGTTTCCAATGTGGATTGGCTTTCGCCAGATGCCCATACAAGACCCCTTTTGGCCCCTCTGAAGGTTCAAGTATCAGCGGTAAATGTGTCGCTTCCTGAGTGGGCGAAACCATCAGAGCAAAACCATGGTGGGCGATAAAATCAATGATGGCGTTGTCACCCGACATCACCATGTTCTTTGGTATGAACATACTCTTCCTTGTCTTTGATTGACCTTGGCGTTCCATTGCACCGCGCTGATGTCGCGGGTCTCACACTGTCGCGTTATCACAAATGATTGTGCGTAATTCGCCGATATTCTTCAATCAGTGGCTGCGCAAAACTGGCGCTCAATTGTACTACCTCGTTGACCGTGGCGGTTTCTTTTCTCAAAATCATGAGCGCCATCTCAACTCCCGGTTCATAGTGAGGTTGATAACGACGGATCACTCCCGCGCACTCTTCCGGATCCACCAGCCAGCTGCGATGTTGCTCCACCAGTAACCCACAGGCACTACGAAGCAACTTCTTCGCTAAAACTCTTCCTCTGGTGCTTGCGTTATCTTCATTTAATCCAGAATTCAGCATCACCACCATTTCTGGTAAATCTTCATTCAGCGCACTAGCAATGGCTAAATTTGGCCTACAAGCCTCAAAACCGAGTGTGAGATCTTTTCCCCATAGGCAGCAACAACAGTGTTTGAGCCAGAACTGCCAGCGAAACTTTTCTTGCGGATGCAGAACTTCTGCCAAATGACCTGGGTCAAAGTCGACCTTCGTGATGAGGGGAAATCCTTCCGTCAAAGCCAAAGACAATTGTTTTAGACGCTTGTGATCTTGCTCCGTTAGAGGCGCGCAAAAAACCACCGACATATCAAGATCAGAGTGACACCGCTTTGCTTCCCCGCGGGCAACACTGCCGTACAAGTAAATACTGTGTATTGCGGTGCGAAAGGTGCTCAGCAATTGCGCTACGGCTTGGTCCACCACAACACGAAACTCGGTTTGTATTCGTTCCGGATGGCAGACATTGAGCACAAAGCCCTGCTCATCCACACCCCGTTTTTTCATGTTATCCATCAACCCACCCTTGATTTGAATACCCTGCTAGACTCCGCCGGCAATCTGATGTCTATTCTCACAATCCGTTTGGGTCATTACGACAGGTTCGGAGCGGTCCTTTGAGCCTGATGCTAATGATATGCGGTAATCGAGAGAGCTAAACTGAGAAAAGTTGTGACGCTCACAAAGTGCCAACTGAGCGCGCCGAAGTAAACGCTGAGGCTCAAAATTGAGCGGACTCAAGCCAGGCTCACCGGCATAAAACACCACGGTAATCAGGTGGTAACCACCAGACACATGATCCACGCTCACCCTCTCGTCAACCTCAGTGACAATACCACGGACATCTGCTTTCACCTGTTGCAACATGTCTGTATTTTGAGCCTGACGGTACACCGCCTGAGCACATTTCAGAGCTGCCACTACAATTAACACCACACCAAACAGCGCTTTCGAATTCATCCGCACAATCACCTCAACTAAGCGTCGGCGTTCGGCACGACGTCACCGTACTGACGATATAAGATCACGACATCTGGACCAGTTGCGTTACCCAACACTGGCTTGTGGCCGATGAGCATCTACAGCAACATTCTGGGTAGTCAACCAGCCACAACTGGGTATCCATAACCTAACGTCCGGATGTAACCAGCTCAATCACTTTGCGCGCTTTTTCAAAATGATCCAGTTGATGAGTTTGTATCCACCAGGTAGCCACTTCCATCAACAGCTCTGGGTCATCGTTTCTATTTGCAAAGAAAGCATAGAACGACACACCGACCTGCTCGCCTTTTTGACTGATTTTCTTATTGCATACAGCGATGATCTTTTCCCTAAGTATTTGTCGCATTTCATAATCCAGACAGATAAAAAACGCAAAGATACATACAATTGCATATACACACAACCGCCACAATGATATTAGCGATACCAGAAAGCGATTGAGTCGATTTACAAAGCCGTATTGATACAGGGATTGAGCGCAAAATCTTGGGGGAGGTGCAATAAAGGCGGCAAGAACAAAACATAGAACGGGGGCCGCTCTATGTGTGAAACGACAAGAGTGGAAGCAGGGCTTTATTTGTAAAATGCTTCCACTTCACCTTTTAGGGTGATCAGCATTGGATTACCGTAACGATCACGAGATTTAGGAGATGCGATTTTTACCCAGCCTTCGCTGACACAATATTCTTCAACATCCGTACGCTCTTTGCCATTCAGACGAATACCGATCTGGTGTTCAAAACACTCAGCAACAAAGTGTGGGCTACGAGGGTTACCCGCCAGACGATCTGGCAAAGCTGGTTTTGCGTTATTTTCGCTCATATTGATGACCTGAAATAGATAAAGAACCTGCTATTTTAGACAAACCCATCCTCAGGCTCAACAAACATCACCACGAGAAACGATCCGCTGGCAAAGCAAGATGTGTTACTTTAGTCTGCTGATTGCTTAGACTGGCGATAGCTATCAACAAATCTTTGTAGATCTTGCTGTTGAGTCTCTATCACTGCTTCTTTGATTGATTCAGAATATACAACTTGCAATGAAATGCTTGCCACAAAGAATAACAATGATGCTACGCACCCAATACCGCCCAATATTTTCGTTCTTTTATTCTTTTTTACCAAGCCAACAATGATGGTGACAAAAAAGACCGGAAAGGCGATTAATGAAATCAAAGACAAATACACGACAAACATAACTCTAAAAACTCTCGTTAAATCAACAAGTACACGATACCCAAAACACAGCGCGATCAATACGAACTCTGCCAGACATTACGAATCTTTCTTAACCAGCTTGCTACAGGTGCGTTGCTGGTTGAGCAATAACCAGTCACTCTCACTCAGCACGGTTTCAAATTTCGCAATACCACCGCCTATGAAGCTGACATCCCAGTCTGCATGAGACTTCACCACACAAGCAGCTTCCTTTGACATTAGTTTTTCCTTGCTAACCGCAGAACGGATTGCTATTGAAGCTAGCCGTCGACGTCACTGAGAAGGAGTTTAAAACTAGCCGTGCCAAAAAACACAGCAAAGATTCCCTCAAATATCGCTTTGGATTTTATATACAGGCGTCTTACCCCAGCATGAGAAAAGCTTAACGCATAACTAAGGAAGATCGATGCACTCACTACGCCAACTACAACGACAACAGTAAGAAGATCTTGGGGTGTTGCCGTTTTCGGTACGCCCATCGAATACAAAGCACCAAAAAAGAGGATTGCCTTAGGGTTTGTCAAATGAATCAATAACCCTTTGAGGTAGTGACTTTTTCTTGAGTTGAATTGCATTGTTGGAAGGTTAGGTGACTCTGAATTTAGCGCGGATTTTAGTGACTTGTAAGCAAGGTAGAGGAGATAGCAAGCGCCGCAATACCTAAGGATTTCAAACAGCCAAACATTTGACTTCAATACTGCAGCCAACCCAAACGCTGCCAACATTGACCAAATTAAAGAGCCGGTCAATACTCCCAAAGCAAGGTGGAGACCAAACAATCTGCCTTTCTCCATCGATGCCCCAGCGATTGCTAATGTTGCAGGCCCCGGACTTGCAATCGCGGCTATCGCTGAAAATACGATCAGAAAATAATTTATATGTTCCATTTCCCCCACTCCATTTTTATTAGCACTTCCACCACGTTCAGAAAGGAACAGAACGCCCCAACTGAAACCATTGAACCGATTAAATTAAAGCCAATGTCGTCCGAAAATACCAAGTGTTGTAAATCACGCTTAAACACTTTGTAATGGATAACAACTCACGAACAACCCGTAACCCACTGTTTTATATTAATTTAATACGTTCATCTGAGCACTCATTAGAGCCCGTTTCAAATTCGCGGCATATCCAAAGCCGGTTTTCATAAATTGTGTACATTAGAGTGTCTCTATCTAAAGCCGCGCATCAACCATCATTTAATCTCATCATTGTTTCAACTCCATACTGGTCATGTGCAATGAATTCTTCTGGTACACCAGTATCCGGGATAATCTTAACTTCGGGACGACAACAGCAAGCTCTGCAGTTTGAGCGAGATACATTTGAGGAAGAAGGTGTACTCGTTGGTGTAAGCATAAGTAACTACAGGTCAATTGTGTATGATACAGTACATTTCTTCATTTTTGAGCTTGCTTATCCTGTGAGCCATAACGCCCTGTTAAGGTGTGAGGCACTCTATACAAAAGCCTCTGCACTACTTCGTAATCACAAAACTCACTAAATGCCACGCGTTGCGAATCCGTCTTAAAGCGTTTGTTAGGCATTGGCCTGACGCATGAGATGAACCCCACCAACCTCGGTACTGAAACCAAACTTTTCATAGTACGCTCTCATTTCTGGGAGACAGTACAACTCAAAATGCTGAACTTGATTTAGGTCTTCGTGCGATTGAATTGCTGATATGAGCTTTGCACCCAAACCACTATTTCGTTGCGACGAACAAACAATAACATCGAAGATCAAGGCTTTGAAGGTGAAATCAGTGATAACACGAGCAAAACCAATAAGGTTATTGTCACCACCAACAATGCCTATGCATAGTTGAGAACCTTTTAGACAACGGGCTGTTTGCTCTAATGTCCGCTCTTTTGCCCACCAAGCTTGTTGATACAGATTATACACGTCCGTTATATGCTCTTCCGTAAACGTGTAAATTAGCTTCATGTTTCTCCTTAATGCCTAACGCCCTGTTAAGGTGTGAGCAACGCAATACCGAAGGCAACGCATAGCAAAAATGCCATGCGTTGCGAATCACTCTTAAACAGTTTGTTATGTTTTTTGCTTCATATACTTTTGAATGCCTGGCCATTTTTCGCGGTCTTGAAAGTCGTTTACTTTGTAGCCCCCACTATCAGCAAATTCATCGCGGGCTTCCCCTAAAAGTTGACAACACCAAAGGAATGTTTCTTCTGGTTCACCTAAGCAATTATGGCGGAAAGCAGACTGATAGAAATTGATATTTGAGCCAACAAGGGTTTCATGAATTTTTTTGACGATTCTTTCAATTACCTCATGGGTGCAATCAAGAGAGTAAAAAGACACGTTGTCTGAAGCTTGAATACTAACTTTTGAGTAAGTTTTCTCAACATCGATCACCGAATTAATAGTATTGATAAATGGTGCTATATTCTGCTCTGTATGGATTAACATAAAGCAGGGGTCATCGTAATCATCCATCCGCTCAAGATACTCTTGAATTGAAAGTGGAATTTCTTTAAATAACTTGTTCATCATAATCCTCATAGATAAATCACTGAAACATAACGCCCAGTTAAGGGGTGAAGCACGCAATGACCAAGCCACCGCATGGCACTTCAACACCGAAATCAATGCAAACCAAAAATGTCACGCGTGCTGAATCCCTCTTGAACTGCTTGTTATATTTTTATTTATATACGACTTTAAACTGCTCTAGTATCAATAACATATCGTCTGAAGGTGCTATACCTAACTCGACACATTCTCTTGAGAAGAAGTTCCAATGTGCTTTTCGCCACCAAGCTAGCGTCTTGTCGCCCTCACCTTCCAAAGCTGCAAACTCAGGTGTTACGTCATGGTATTTGCACTTAGTTACTGAGGTGATTTCTATAATACAAATTGGCATGCCATCCCAATTTGTCACTACTTGAAGATGACCGACTTCTGGCAACAATTCTCCTTTTTCACTGTACCAGTAATCTAAGCTACATGACGCACGTTTTTCTCCACGAAGAATTAAGTCTGCACATACATTTGCATTGTATTCATCTGCACAGAAATAGTCTGAACTAAATGAAGTGTAGTTTGATGCTACTTCATCAGGTAAAGATTTGAGGTATTGATCTAGATAACTTTGACTTCTTTCATCCATGATTTTGACTCGGGATTTGATTAAAAATATAACGCCCTGTTAAGGTGTGAGCAACGCAATACCGAAGCCACCGCATACCACCTTAAACACTAAACGCAACGCATAGCAAAAATGCCAAGCGTTGCGAATCACTCTTAAACAGATTGTTAGGTGACAGCTATAACACCTACGATACTATAAAAACAAAGTTTGAAACGACTGTTCTCGTTTAATAGACATCAAGCTAGAGGACAGTGAGGCAAGCATTGCCTCATGCACGAAATTCCCCATGCTTATACGTTTGACGCCCAGAGCTTTAAGTTCTGGAAAACTAGGTAATTCAGGAATACACATTACATTTATTGGTAGCGACGTGCTTGCTACAACAGTTTCAATATCATTAACTTCTCTAATACATGGTAGAAAAATTCCATCAGCGCCAGATTGTTGGTACCTATTAATTCTCTCAATACTCTCAGCTAGAGGTTCCCTAACATTTAGCAAGAATGCATCGCTCCGAACATTAATGAATACTTCAATATCAGCTTCCGCGAGTAAGCCCCTAACTTGCTTTAGCGATTTCTCAAATAGTGCAACATCACATAGCTGTCTTTGACCTTCTATTACAATACTATCTTCTATGTTTATGCCAACGACACCGACTTTCACCAATTCGATAATATTCTTCACTATGAGTTCTGGTGTATCTCCAAAACCTGATTCAATATCAACTGTCAAAGGCAGATTAGTTGAGCTACCAATTGCTTTTACAATTGACAATAAATCATTGAACTCAATGTTCTCTCCATCATCTTTTCCAAGATTACTCGCAATTGCAGCACTAGAAGTACCGATAGCTAAAAAACCTACTTTCTCTGCGACCTTCGCACTAGGCACATCCCAAACATTACAAATAACTAGTGGTTCTTCCGCTCTATGCATACTCTTAAACATGTCTGAAACTCCTATATAGATTTGGAACTAATAATTTCAGACCGATGCTAGCAATTGACATATGATAGAACTCGCCAATTCCGGAACTGAATAACAAATATTGATTCACAACTCGCTGCCACATAACGCCGCGTTAAGGGGTGAAGGCACACAATACCAAAGTTTCTGCAAAGCACCTTAGACACTACACCCAACGCAAATTGAAAATGCCACGCGTGCCAAGTCCCTCTTAAACGCTTTGTTATAACCACATGTTCTCGCGGACTTCATAATGGCTCACGTGGAGATCAGGGTTTAATTTGTACTTCTCATCTTCTGGGTACAACTTAGCAATACTGATATCTTCACCAGCAAACGACTTAATACAATCTAGGTCTTCCCAGTAAGTCAGCAACGTGATTTCAGCATCATCTCCTAAATCTCGATTCAGAATTTGTGCCCCAAGGAAACCTTTGGTGGCTGATGTGTCTTTTATGCCTGTCTCGTAAAGGTACACAATAAACCCCTCTTCATGCTCCTTCGGACAGGTAGCTTTCCATTCCCTTGCTATCATAAATACTCCATTTTATGCCGTGGTTATAACGCCGCATTAAGGTGTGAGCGGCGCTTGGCTATACTTGAGCGAAGCGAAAATGCCAAGCGTTGCGAATCACTCTTAAATGCTTTGTTAGGTAGTTGGACGACAATACGTCGCTTTTGCTTCCTCAAAAACTGCTTGCCTTAACCCTTTACTCTTATCTAAGAACTCAGTGACTTCAGCATTCCAAGTTTCATTTTCAAAGTATTCCAGCCATTGAGGAGCGCCGCACGTAACAACTTTAACACGTCTATCATAGTTAAATTGCTCTAGAATTTCTGGAATTGGCTTGTTAATGGGGTCGACAATAGTAATCTTGAGGTTCCGATTCAAAACCATTGCATTAGATAACCGATAATTAATATGTTTATCACCGAAACCATACCCGATAATAACTAGCTCAGAGGCATTGGATATATTATCAACTAGCAGCTTGAGCTTTTCTTCTCCTTGCTTTTCGTTAGTCGTTAGACTGTACTTACTTCCACCAGTAAGCATTGATTGAACTAAAATATCTAGCTCTCCGTCCAAGTTGGAAACAACTTTGTCTTTGCTACTTGGGATAAGGAAGTCGCCTTTGTAGTAACACATACTTTGAATGTTCGTGAAGTTTTTCATTAACTCCACCGAATGACTCAACGATAAAGACTGATTCAATAATTGAGAACCATCTTTATACTGTAGTTCAGATAAGCCACCGTGCAGTTTTACTAGGTTGATTCCACGTTCTTTCTCAAAGAACATTTGGTGTTTGCTACTACCTAATTGGTCTCTATTTGAGTAAGTAAAATGAATTAGATTATCCATTTCTTTATTGCTCTTCGAAAAGGTAATTTTATTACCATCACCGTAGGTGATTGGGATATTCAAATCCAACGCTAAACACTCAAGGTACATATCATGATTTAAGGTAAATACCCATGTTTCATCTTTTGCGCAAAATGCCGCGAGCTTTCTAAAGCTAGCAAACGTCTGTGGATAGACCTTTGAATATGTAACTATTTGATAAAAATTTAATATTTCATGAATTACCGAGTAAAAAACACCAAACATATAATGATAAGAGTCTGTATCAGAGAGTGTTTTCCCGGGTTGTTTCTTTAAGTTTTGTATATTCGCTAAAAGCTCTTCATAGTTGTTACCACCTTGACGTTGGTAGTCATGAACGAGATTCATTACTTCTTTCATAGCTTCCAAGTTAACTGGTCTATCTGAGCCAAATGGCTCATTCTTAGCAAGTCGTTCCACAAGTTTATTCGCAAAACTCTCAGAAAATACACCAAGAAAGACTTGAGTTAGTTCTGATGCTAAAGGCATTCCTAATTCATAGGAGAAACCAGCCCCTAACAATAATACTTTTTTCATTATTACTCCAAACTCAATGACTACCTAACGCCCTGTTAAGGTGTGAGCAACGCAATACCGAAGCTCCCGCATACCACCTTAAACACTAAAACCAACGCATGATAAAAATGCCACGCGTTGCGAATCACTCTTAAACAGTTTGTTATACGCACGAACGTTTAAGCCAAGATTTTATGCCAAGCCCCACTTTGAAACCATGATTTTTATGTGCTTTGATGCACTTAAGTCAGGCTTAGACTCAAAGCGGCTTGTCACTGAAACCACTTGGAACAAACCGCGCCGCAGAAAACGGACCTGCAACACCAAAAAGCACTTTTGGAAAGACAATTTCACAATGAGGACTTTCCACAAACTCACTGAAACCACGTGAACTCACCACACCAGAGAAAGCGCCCTTTCAGCGAGTAAGTCGGCTTTTAAAAAGGCAAATTCACAGAGCTGAATCTCAGCGAAAAACGCAGCCTGGACTGACCCCGAAAAATCAGCACCAAAGAAGAAAACCATCACACAAACGGCAAGCCGAAAGTGAGCAAAGAACCAAGGAAAATTAAGATTGAAGCCGGAATATCTCGACGCCCAAACACCACGAATCAACGCTGAAAATCGAAATTTTTGACCTGAATTTTTAGGCTTTCTTCATATAGCGTATAACGCCCTGTTAAGGGGTGAGCAACGCAATATCGAAGTCACCGCACACCACCTTAATCACTAAAATCAACGCATAGTGAAAATGCCACGCGTTGCGAATCCCTCTTGAACAGTTTGTTATATGAATTTTTCGACTCGCTCTTCATCAACTAACCAAACTTTGATGCCCGAGAATCTTATAGGAGTTGCCATACTTTCAATTAATTCTTTGTGAGAAAGATTATTAGGTAAAGCTATGACTGATTCATGGTCCGGATTATCTTCCCTTACCTTAAACGCAGCAACTAACGCCATGCCAATGTGCGTCTTAACCTGAGACTTATTGAACTCTTGTCCATATCGCTTAGTCGACTCCTTTGAAGAAGTAGCGCCTTTTGCTTCGACAAAATATTTCTTACCGGTTTCCGATACAGCAACAATATCTATCCCTGTCTGAGTAGTATCTAGTTTCTGGGAGATAGTAAAACCATCCAATTCAAGTTGGTCACATACTAAATCTACAATTCTATTTTCGGTTAACATTTAACCTCCTTGTCAAATTCATATAACGCCGCGTTAAGTGGTGAGCAACGCTACCACCAAACCTAACCTATTGTGCCGTAAACACTAAAGCCGATTCAAACCGAAAATGCCAAGCGTTGGGAATCCGTCTTAAACGCTTTGTTAAATGCACAGTTTCGATGCACTTTCAGTGTTCTCATCGTACTCCCAAAGCTCGACATCATTTGGGATTAAGTGCTTATAAGTACGGACATAATATTGAGCTAAAGTCTCGTTCCTCTTTGTACTGAAATCACGAAGGACAAACATAATTTTTCTGAAACCGACTGGAGCTGTATAAAAGTAATACATTGCTTCATTCCAAACAGTCAATTTCGCACTAGGAACATTGCCACCTGTTGTCCATTTATGAGCCTTACACTCGACAATGATCTTTTGATCAATACAACCGAGATCGAACGCATGTTGTTTCTTCAAGTTTGAAATGCCGACTTCAACTTTCAGATTGGGAACAAGTTCTCTGCCTTGGCTCAGAAAAAATTTTGATGCCGCAGATTCGAACTCACGACCTACATGAGCATTAGATTTTGAGCCTATTCTCTGAAACGGTTTATCCATAACTTCCTCGTGCATTTAACGCCTTGTTAAGGGGTGAGCCAACGCAATACCGATGTCTCCGCATACCACCTTAATCACTAAAACCAACGCACAATAAAAATGCCACGCGTTGCGAATCCCTCTTGAACAACTTGTTAGGCGATTTTTTCTTCGATGCTAAGGGCTGTTTTTAACAACTTTTCGTTGAACTCTTTGTTGTCGATTGAATAATGCGCTCTCCTGTGACACGTAGGGCATAGAGCGATAACATTTTCCGGGCAATCAGCACCACCGTCAGCAAGCCTGGTTAAATGATGGACTTCTAAATAAGGTCCAGCCTTAGTTTCAAAGGGTGACTTACTTCTGCAACCTTCACAAACCCCATTTGCGCGCTTTTTAGCATATAACTTTATAGCTTCACTACGATAACGGATATGAGCAACTTGTTCTTTAACATCCACATTACTTGGGGTGACAGCGGTAGCGATATCGCGCAATTGCTTAAGTGATTTACTTCTGGTTGGTTTTGTTAAGTAAGGAGCCTTTCCATTTTCCACTCCTGGGAGCCTTGATTGTGGAAGTACATCCAAGTGAAAGATGAAAGCATCTCGAAGCTGACCATTTTTGTCAGGTCGCTGCTCGATGTGGTGTTCAATGTAACTACATACACCAACGAAACGCACAAAACCTTTTGTCGTCGACTCAAACAACAAGATTTCTTTTTTATTTTTCTGGTGATCGAAGATTGCCAAATTACCTTTGACCATCTGCATATCACCTTCTTGGCCTTCGCCTGTATACCTAAACGTACCATCAGGGCCAAAACCATCAGAATAGCCGAACTCTTCACCAGCATCGCTGGTAAATATAAATACATAAGGATGATTAGCTGGTGTAGCAATACCACCATACTGTTGCCCTTTGTATACTCCGTGAATATCAGAGCGACGGTTATAAATTTTACCAACTTCGAACAATGAACTCTCCTAATCGCCTAACGCCGCATTAAGGTGTGAGCAGCGCTTGGCTATACTTGAGCGAAGCGAAAGCGCCAAGCGTTGCGAATCACTCTTAAATGCTTTGTTATGTGAATTTTTCCAGCGCACTCAATACACACAACCATTAAACTCAATGACTTGACTGCTTAGAGCGTGACCAACATTGTAAGTCTTAACCATGCCTCCACGGTAGACAAACTCGTTCCAATTTTTCTGCTGTATATCGTAGTAATGAATAGGACAAACTAACTCTGAATACCCTGAACTTCGATATACATCTGGCTCATAAGCAAAGAGAAAAGAATGAGTTACACCAAAAGACACCAAGTATTTATCCAGTTCTTTTACGATGACTTTGGCTAAGCCCAGACCACGCTTATTTGGTGCAACAGCAATGCCGCCAACTATGCCCGCTTTGAAGCTTCTTGATCCTTGTGACATTAAACGACTGTAAGCAAAACCAGTAGCGATAATCTGATTTTCGTCTTCGATGAGAGCTGCACAAACGAACTCGTGATTAAAATTGACCGTAGAATCTTGGCCAAAAACCGAGTTTAGATGTGTATTAAGTGCAGCTTCATGCGCCTCGATTCCACCATTTTCGACGACTGATATTTTCAATATGCGCTCCATTCACATAACGCCCTGTTAAGGTGTGAGCAACACAATACCAAAGCTCCCGCATACCACCATAAACACAAAACTCAACGCATAGCAAAAATGCCAAGCGTTGCGAATCACTCTTAAACAGATTGTTAGCAGAATTTTCTACCTACACGTTCTCATGCTATTTATTTTGCAGTACATTTAGCAGGTTTTCGATAGATTCATTAATAAGACTCTGTGTAATAAAGTCTTTGACGCTATTTTCATGTTCCTTATTTAAAACAAAACCTTTTCCTGATGAATTTTTAGCTGGCTGCTTTAACAAAAAACCTTGCTGGACTAGAACTTCTAGATACTTAGAAAGGTTTAACTTGTGCTTTAATGATGCACACTGTTGTTTATATAGTTCTTCTGTTTTCCAAACAAATGAATTTTGTCTAAATCCAACTCGAAATATTTTTTTCAAATCATTTTTTATAGTATCAATCTTTTCAGTCACCGAAAGTTCGGTTGATTTTATAAACTCCCTGAATTCATCAGGCAATATACAATCTTGAAAGTTATCTGCTGAAATGTCATTTTTTCCGAAACTAGCAATATCTACATCGATAAACTCTGACTCTACAAATACTAAATCTTCACTAGGGAATGTAGATTTAGACAGATTCAAATAGCCATTGAAGTATCCGTCAATTACAGAAAATGACCTAAAATCTAATGGATGAAAGTCACCATAAATTGACAAGTTATTAATCCTTTCTCCCTTATGCTTACCATACAGGTTTAGCAGTTTTTCAGTATATACTTCTCTATTGCCAGAGTCCTTAGGCATAGCTAAATAAGCAAGGCTAGATAGTATTTTCCTATACTTATATTTTTCTTCAAACTTAGCGCTGTCTAATTCTTGAATGGATTGACCTATGAATTTTTTCAAGAAGATTAGATCATCATTATTCCGGTGAAGCTTAATATCTTCCACTAAAGCCCCACCCTTATAACAGTCACGAGAAATAGACGTTAATACATTTTGTCCTAAATTTAAATCTTGGTTGTTTATCTTATTGGCAATAAATCTAGATTTTAGCCAAAACTCAAAAGAGTCATGCCTTATCTTAAAGTGACCACCCTGTCTGATCAGCAAGGGAGAAACATAAAACTCCGTATAATTATCTGTATATTTGCCATGTAGCGAACATTCTAATAATTCATCTAAATCCGATTTGGAGATCATTCCTTTATAGTCAAAAACTATATCCTTCAAAATTTCAAAGTAATCATCACTGGTAATTGAAATGTTTTGTTTAAGAATGTCTCTCATTATTATTTGATGTAGGACCTTATCTAAAGGTTCTGACATTATAAAGAATTTAGACTCATCATAAGTGGAAGGTATACTTCCTTTATCTTCAGATTCGACTAATTCACACAGTAGCCTGATTATTAAAGGAGTAACATTAGTTTCACTATCTAGTGATAAGCTCTCTATATGGTTTATAACCTTGCTATCAAAATTCTTACCACTGTATTCTTTATCGTCGTTATAGCGAATGTTTAAGTATTTCTCTGTTAATTCTCTATTAAACCCTTTCAAGTTAAAAACATCAACCTGACTTTTATTAAATCTCTCTGAGTTATTTTCTCTAGAAGTAATTAGAACAGAACAGTTTTTATATGTTTCATTTAACTCAACTACTGAGTCAATAAAAAGATCCAAATTA